>JANOCZ010000078.1:0-3255 GCA_031412455.1 Hyphomicrobium sp.
CCTCATCCTCGCTACACAGCGAAATTACGTCGAACGCTTCTGGGCCGCGGGTTCCGAGCGCGCTTGCGAGCAGACGAGCGGCTTGATCTGCGCTAAGCGCGCCCACGAGCGCCAACGGGACGCCTTCATGACGCAGCGCCACGATGAGTTCGCGAATTCCAGCACGCGGCGGCGGCGGGTTTTCGGCGAGCAGCCGATTGAACGTCTTGCGCGCGTGTCTATGCATCGCGCCGATCAGGTCATCGGTACAGTCGGCGACGCCCCGCTTTAAGCTGCGTTGAACGACCTTGCGCATCGCGTCGCGCAACGACCCGCCAACGCGCAGCGCAGCGAATTTTTCGCGGTCGATGTCCCAGCTAAAGCCGGCTTCTGAAAACGCGTCCTTGAAGGATGCGTGCCGCAGTTCCTCAAGCTCTGCGAAAGCGCCGTCGACGCGGATGATGACTGCTTTGAGTATCATGGCGACTGATCGAATAAGGCCGGCGAATGGTTGCCCAAGGTTGCGGCCACCTCTCATTAGACAACGCACAAACATGCAAGATCGCTCAAACTACGGTTTGCGCCGCATTTGCCAACGCGACGTAAGGTCTGGACTTTTGTGTGCGATGCACACGGAACTTGCGGTAATCGTTACACGGTTTCGCCATTGACGCGCCGCAACCTGCGTGCACAACGGTAGCACGACGACGCTGCGGATTCCCCGGCTGCGGCTCATATGGCGTGTTCTACAGCTGCGATGACAATAGACCCGACTTCCGTTTTTCGCGGCCGACGCCCGCTCTCCGCGGCGCGGCGTTTCGCCATGCCAGAGCAATTGTCGGCGGTCGCCGTGTGGACCGCCAGCGTGGCGCTGGCCGCGGCGCTCGCCTATTATCATTGGCGCTATGAGGGCTGGCGCGAGACGATCGTGTTTGCCGGGGCGATCTCCGCCGGGCTCGCCGCCTTTTTGACCTTCATCACGCGGCGTGTGCTGTTCTCGATATCTATCGTGGCCGCGGCTGTGGCGATGATCGTCGTCGCCTCCGACATCAAGCGTCACTACATCGAGATGGTGTTGCACGCCTACGACGTCGTTTTTTATCTGACGTCGATATCGACGCTGAAGTATTTGTGGGTCGATCACCGGCTGCCGCTGATCGGCATGGCGGCGGCGATTATCACGACAGCGCTGCTGGGTTATATCCTGTTTCGCTGTGACAGTTCGCGCGTGCCGCGGGTTGCGAGCGGTCTTGTACTTGTTGTTTGCGCGGGCATCGCTTTGTGGGCCAGCAATGCCAAAGGGGAGCGGCGCAACACGCTCTTTTTTTGGGACAACCTCTACCTGTCATCTTTCTACGCATCGTGGTCGGAAACGCTGGAAACGCTTTGGCGCGGTCAGCTTATCGACGCGCTCAAAGCACAGCACAAGCCGCTTTTCAAGGTTCCGGCACTGTGCGATTTCAACGTCAAGCCGCCGCACATCATCCTGATCCACCAAGAAAGCGTGGTGCCGCCGTCGTTCTTCCCCAGCTTGCGCTACGACACGACGCTCGATCCGTTTTTCCGGTCATTCGACGGGAAACTGCACCGGCTGCGCGTCGAGACTTACGGAGGTGCGTCGTGGCTCACCGAATTCTCGGTGCTGGCTGGCATCTCGACGTATTCGTTCGGCGGTATGCGGACGTTCGTTCAATCTTTGATGCAGGGAAAAGTTCACGACACGCTGCCGCAGAGCCTCGCGCGATGCGGATACCGCAACAGCGTTTTTTATCCGGTGCCCAAAGACTTCGTTTCCAACGGCCGGTTCTATGCGGCGACAGGGATGCCGGAAATTTTTGATTTCAAGGCGCAGGGTGCCAAGCGCTACAACGAACGGGACAAGTTCTATTACGGTAACCTGCTGCGCCACATCGATAGTCACATCACGTCATCGACGGCGCCGACGTTCAGTTTCCTCATCACATCGGCAACGCACCTCCCTTACCAATATACGTATGATCCCGAGGTTGCGGTGGCCGGCGGGGGGCCTGGTACCGAGCCCGAAATGCACGAATATCTGCGCCGGCTCGGTATGGCGAAAATGGATTACGACGAGTTTCGCGCCGACTTGGCGCGCCGCTTTCCCAACGAGCGCTTTCTGATTGTGCAGTACGGCGATCACCAGCCGGTGGCGACGCGGACGCTGCTTGGCTTCGACAGCCAACTGACCGCCGAAGACGTCAAGATGGAGCCTGAACATCCAGGTTATGCCACGTACTATTCGATCGACGGCATCAACTATCAGCCGCCGCCGATGCCGACGTCCGACATCCTCGAGGTGCCATACTTGGGCGCGGTGCTGCTCAACGCGGCGGGCTTGCCGATGTCGGAGGCCTACCTCGAGCGCCTGCGGTTAATGAAGGTGTGCGATGGACGCTATTTTACGTGCCGGCGAACGGGTGAGATTTTAGGCTTTCACCGGCGGCTCATCGACTCTGGCTTGGTCGATGCGCGTTAGTGGCCGCGCCGCTAACCAGCGTTGAAAGGGGAGATGGCACCCGTGCTAAAAACTGCTAAGGGTGGCCTACCCTAAAATGGTACATTGTCGCGTGGATCGGTACTCCCGATGCGGTGGCACCGACAGCATGGGCTGAGGCGTTCTGGTTGAGTGACGACCGCCCAAGGTTCTGGATCACATGCCGACAGCTAACGATCGCGCTCTGCGCATTCTCATCATCGAGGACGAACCGCTGATTGCGCTCGACCTGCGCGACATGCTCGTCGATGCCGGCTTTGAGATAGCGGGCATTGGAGAAACGCTGGCCGAAGCGCTCGAACTCGTGCGATCCGCCGCTTACGATGCCGTGGTTATGGACGCTAATCTCGCCGGGATCAGCGCTGGCCCTGCGGCCGTTGAATTAACGGCACGCGGTGTACCGTTCGTCGTCGTATCGGGTTATACGCCAGATCAGCAGCCAGACATCATGCGCGCTGCGCCGTTTATCGACAAGCCGTGCCGTCCAGCGACGCTCGTTCAGGCGTTGCACGGCATTGCCCGGCGGTCGTAAGGTTGCGTTCGCGCATTGTCGCTCACCGAAGCTTGGCCTTGCAGCTGGCTTAACGCGATCAGGAGTTTTTTCACGTGGTCACTGCCGCTAAAGCCCGGCGCGCCGCCTGCGGTATCCGCGTCGCTGCAAGTTCACGGCCATCGACACACGAGGCCATTGCGGCGGCGGCGTTGGAATTGCACGGCGATGCCTATCAACACATCATCATCTTTTTCTCCAGCGAGCACGA
>JANOCZ010000079.1:0-3428 GCA_031412455.1 Hyphomicrobium sp.
CACCGTCTGGCATCTACGCGAACTTTGCGGCGGGCTATATGGAAGACAACGTCATCGAGGTCGATCCCGGCGCAGCTGGAATTGCTGCCTTCGCAGACAGCCGCAGCGAGTTCTATGCCGGTGAAGTCGGCATCGAGCAGAAGTGGAACTCGCTGGGCAAGACCACTTTCTACGGACAGTACTACCTCAACAATGGCGGATCACAGGACCGCACCTTCGTTGCCGGCGACATCGTTGAATCGGAGCTGACATCGTATGGTGTCGGCGTCATTCAGGGTGTCGATGCTGCTGCGATGCACGTCTATTTGACGTACCGTCATTATGAGGCGGAAGTGACCTCAGGTGCTACACGCGTGACGCGAGAAGCTGATGACCTTGACGTTGTCATGGGTGGTGCCATCATCCGCTTCTAAGTCTTAGACTCCCGTCTAACTAACTCGGCCGCCCAGAGATGGGCGGCCTTTTTCGTTGTTACTTTCAACGTATTGCAACGCCAAAACTACGAGATTGTGTCGAACTAACAATATCTTAGGAAATGATCTTGGTGGTCCAAAGTATGGCTTTGGGACCACAGTTCGGTCCGAAACGACCATTCGTCCGACCGCCCACGCGTTTGGCAATTGAGTTTTAAGGGGCGAAGCACCATTCTGCGGGCATGTGCGTGCTTTGGTGCATTGCGGGGTTTTTGAAGTGTCGAAATTGATTACGAAGGCAAGCGCGGTCGCAGCGCTCATGCTTGGCGCCGCGTCGTTCGCGTATGCCATGGATGAGCAGCGTATAGTTGCTCCACCTGCTGCAGCTCCAACTGCGCAGCCGCAAGTGGGCGTTCAGGATGCGCCGTCTGCCGCGAAGTCCGAGACTGGAACGGAAATCCGCATCCCCGGCTTGGGTAAGCTTGGTACGCTACCGAAGATGGATTTCGGCTTGGAGCTGCTCTATGGCGCGGCTGAACAGAACGTGCAGGCTCCCGTCGTCGATGAAAATCAGGATCTGACGATCCGCGGGTCCGTTAAACACAAATTTTGACGCCGGGTTGGTTTCGGTTCGGAATGATAGGGGCGCTCTGGCGCCCCTTGGCATATCTTGTGTCCGCCGGGTCGCGGATCGCGTGTTGCACTTCGCGGTCGGCTGCTGCCCCGATAGCTGGTGCGCGTTAGTGTGGTCTTGGTCTAAGGGGATATGAGACGTGCGGGCACTCGCAGCCCTTGTGCACATCTTCACCGCGCTCGGCGCGGTTTGCGCGCTTTTGGCGACCGCCGCGGTATTTTCCCACGATGCCGTCGCGCTATTTGGCTGGCTCAGCATCGCTCTCATAATCGACGCCATCGACGGGACGTTCGCGCGCGCTGTCCACGTGACCGAGCAGCTTCCGCGCTTTTCCGGCGAGCGCCTCGACCTCGTCGTCGACTATCTGACCTACGTTTTCGTGCCCGTGGTCGCCTTGTTGCAGTGGGACTATCTCGCCGGCATCACGGGCCTGATCTTGGCAGCTGGCATTTTACTGTCGTCGCTGTTTCATTTCAGCGATCTTGAAAGCAAATCGAAGGCCAATTGTTTTGTCGGTTTCCCGGCAATCTGGAACATCGTCGCGTTCTATATCTTCGCGCTGGATCTGCCGGCGTGGGTTGCATCCCTTGTAGTTGTGACGGCAATTGCTGCCACGTTCATTCCAATGCCGTGGGTGCATCCGCTGCGGGTTATCAAGTTTCGGTGGTTGACGGTGTTTGTCATGACTTTGGGGTTGGCCGTGGCCGCCCTGACGCTTGTCCGCGGGTTCCCAGCTGCTATCGTTTCGCAAGCCCTGCTGATTGCGGTCGCGGCATATTTTTGCGCGTTGGCCCTCGTGTGGTGGCGCCGTCCCGAACTGCTAGATGGCCCGCGCGCGGAGGACGTTTAAGATATATCGCGGCGCTCATGACAAGGTTCTGCGCGGCGTCCGGTCCTGAGCGGTTTGCAGGATGACGCGCAGGATCGTAAACCCGGCGCGGAGCGATCCTTGGACCGTGCCTGAAATCTTCGATTGGCCGATACGCGGCCGATAGCTGACTGGAACTTCGTGCACATCGAGGTGCGCCGTCAGTGCTTTGATCTGCATTTCAATGGTCCAACCAAACGTCGGCTCAGACAGGCCGAGGCGGTCTAGTGCACGGCGGTCGATGGCGCGGAAAGGCCCAAGATCGGTAAAGCGCTTACCGTATCGAATTCGAATGAGCTGGCACGCAAGCCAGTTGCCAAATCGCTGTTGCGGCATCAGCGCGCCTTTGGTTGAGTGGCCTCGTACGCGGGAGCCGATAACCAAGTCAGCGCGCCCCGCAGCGATCGGATCAACGAGCGACGCCATCTCGTCAGGGTGGTCTGAATAATCGCCGTCAAGAAATACGACGATGTCGATATCGTGCAGCGTATCGATCCCGCGCAGACAGGCGCTGCCGTACCCGCGGCGCCGTTCGTCGACAACTCGCGCGCCGGCGTTTTCGGCCACCTGTCGCGTTGCGTCGGTCGAGCCATTATCGACGACAACGATGTCGTCCGCCCAGGCTGGGATGTCGGCTAGAACCCGGCCGATTGCGTCCTGCTCATTGAGTGCCGGGATGATGACCCCGATGCGCTTGCCGTGTCTCATGATGGCTCGCTGACGCGGCTGGCTGCGAAAAGCTGCCGGCCGTTGCGCCAATGTTCGATTGCGAGCAGCGTCCATACCGGGAGCCAGATGGCACCGACGAGTATAGGTCGAGCGACATCGAACGTCTCGCGTGCCACAAAAAAGAATGACGCGTAGTAAAGCTGGATCAGCGCGGTGAGCAGCAAAAATCCGCGGCTTGACCAGAAGCACAAAAACGGCGCGAGCCAGAGCGCATACCATGGATACTGAGCCGGCGAGAGAAGCAGAAGAGCGGCCGTGACCATGCCGGCACGCACCACAATGTCGTTTGCGTCAGCGGAGGGGCGGGCCTGATAAACTGCAAAGGCCGCGACCCCGATGGCGAGAGACGTCTTGATCGCGAACGTGGCTGCAGGCTCCGTTAGACTGAACGTGTGCAACAACTTCCCCAATGACATTTCGAGCATTGGAAATAGTGCGCTGTTGGTCTGCCAGTTCTGAGCGTAGGCCAGTAGTCCGGACTGCTCACCAAGTCCCGTCCGGGCGATTAGCCAAAGCCACAGACACGAGAGGCCGGCAAAAATAGCCAGGGCCGCAGTTAGTCTGCGCGTATCGCCGACGAACGGGCGCAAGATGATCGGCAGCAGCAACACCGGCCACAGTTTTGCGCCGACAGCCAAACCGAGCGCTGTCGCCGCGGCTTGTGGTCTTGTTTTAACGGCCAGCCACAACGACAGCAGAACCAGCGATACAACCAGCGGCTCGAGATGCGCGGAGTTGGCGGCCTCCTTCAGCACCAGCGGATTGAGCCAATAGAGCGCTGCCC
>JANOCZ010000080.1:0-1783 GCA_031412455.1 Hyphomicrobium sp.
ACGAGTCGAAAGGGGCTGTCATGTGGCCGATCTATATTGAAAAGGTTGAGATAACGGCGACGTTTGTTTCCTCTCGAATAGAAATAATCGATATGCGTTTAATAGTTTGCGCAATAATTATTGCAGTCGAATTCGACACGCATATAAAGTGCAAGCGATTGATTAGTCACATCAAAAATCTATACGTGCTTTCGTTGCCCGGTAACTCGGTCGCCCTCACAATGGCTTCGTCCGTTCTTATTTTATAATATTTGCTCGATTGGGTCCTTTCCATTTTTGACGGCTTGATAATTGCGTCGGCAATTCTCCGAAAATTATTCAGTGGACGCGTGAGATTGCTCAGTGCGAGCCGTATGGCATATTTCAATCGGTCATTGTCTGACCATGATGAGAGGATATTTGGCTGCCGATAATAGCGCGCAAAAATAGTCACGCGTCGATGATCAGCAGGGGAGCGAAAATTGACGAACGAAAAGGGGGATCGGCGTTCTGATGGCTCGCCGATGCGGAGGGGACTTCAGATCTCGAGCGATCGCGTGACCGAGCATTCTCAGAAGGGCCGCGCCTCGGTCCGCAACTTGGGCCGCGACTCGGCACGTCGCCACCAAGTCACGATCGATGGCAGCAGCTTTG
This sequence comes from Hyphomicrobium sp., assembly GCA_031412455.1. Taxonomy (GTDB): domain Bacteria; phylum Pseudomonadota; class Alphaproteobacteria; order Rhizobiales; family Hyphomicrobiaceae; genus Hyphomicrobium_B. The sequence goes on from JANOCZ010000080.1 coordinate 634, forward strand.
AAGCGCGCCCCGGCGAATTGCTCTTAGACGCCGCTTTAAGTAACGGCATCGACCTGCCTTACAACTGCCGTGCCGGCCACTGCGGAACGTGCTGCGTGCGGCTGGTATCTGGCGAAGTGCGCGGCGGCGAGGGCGCCGAGCCTGGCATTGTTCACGCCTGTCAGTGCCGTATCGCCGGCGATGTCGTGATCGAGAGAAGCCAGCCTTCGAGTGTGCGCACCGTTGAGGGCGTGCTGAGTTCATTGCGGCCGCTTTCGGCCGAAGTGATGGAAGTCGGCATAACAACCGATAGCGCGATGCCCTATCATGCGGGTCAATACGCGCAATTGCACTTCAGCGGATATCCGAGCCGTCCTTTCAGCATCACCCATCCATTGAGCGCGCCGGCGAATGGCCGATCGGTGTGGTTTCATGTGCGGCGAATGCCGGGCGGGCGTGTCACTTCATCGCTCGGCCGGCGCATCATGCCGGGGCATCGTGTGAAACTGACGGGGCCCTATGGTTCGGCGCATTTTCGGCCTGAACTCGACGGGCGGTTGATCCTCGTTGCGACCAACACCGGGTTTGCACCGATCTATTCGATTGCTGTTGCCGCACTGCGCGAGAATCCCAAACGCCGAATGATGATCATCGCTGGTGGGCGGACGATCGAGTCTCTCTATATGGGTTCGGCATTCGCGAGGTTGGCGAGCTTCCCGAATGTTCTCGCCGTGCCGATCTGCAGCACGCCGCAGACCGTGACCCAAGCGGTTCTCCTCGGGCGGCCAACCGACTTCCTACCGCGCTTGCTGCCGAGCGATGTGCTCTACGCGTGCGGCGCGCCCGGAATGGTCGAGCAGATCAAGTCGATCGCGGCACAGAACGGCGTGGTTTGTTACGCCGATCCGTTCTTGCCAACCGTCGACGACACGGTGGAAGACAGCGTTCTGGCCCGCGCCAAGCAGTGGCTCTCCGTGCCGACCGCGCGGCAGACGCGTCAGCTCGCGCTCGATCGGCCGCGCAAAGAGAAGCCGGTGCCTGCGTATAGGATGTCTGAATCTAGGTTAGATGGCTGATCTTAGAGTGAGACGACGATCTGGTCCTCAAAGCGTTACCGGTTGTTTGTTCGGGCTGGAACGGCTTGCTCTTGCGCCTGTGTTGATGCTCTTTG
>JANOCZ010000081.1:0-6536 GCA_031412455.1 Hyphomicrobium sp.
TCAAGTCGCGGTCTAAAGTTGCTGTGAGGCTGCGCGCTCAGTTGCTCGGTGCTAGCGGCGTGCCGGCATCGCCGTGATGCGAGTAGACTTCCGAACTGCCGTCTTTCCGCATCAGCAACACGTCGTATGCGTCGGGCGCGCCGCCGGTTTCCATGCCGGGCGAGCCAGCCGGCATTCCCGGAACGCTGAGGCCGACGGCATCCGGTTTCTCAGCGAGGAGGCGGGCGACGTCGGCCGCCGGAACATGACCCTCGATCACATAGTTGCCGATCTGCGCGGTGTGACATCCGGCAAACTTTCCGGCGACGCCAAGCACCGACTTTTTGGCGTCGAGTTGGCTGCGTGGCAAATCCTTGATGGCCAGGTTAAATCCCGACGCACCCATGTGCCGGGCCCATGCCTCGCAGCATCCACACGACGGTGTTCGCCACATAATGCCGGCCTCGGCAGCTGCGGCAACCTGAGTGCCAGCGATCGTGCCGAACCCCGTGACCACTGCCACACCAACCGCCGCCAGGATCACCGGCCTCAGGGCCATTTTTGTAATCATGTCAAACTCCCACAATGATCGATGCAATTCCGATCGGTCCAAACTCAACCGATCCGGGTTTCCCGCTCAGCCACCTGACCCAAACCGCCGGTTCGCCAATTGTCTCATAACCTAAAGTCGGGCGTCTGCCGCTTGATGCAAGCCCGGTCTTGCGGTAGCACGGTGGCAACAAAACAACGCTGAAGCCTGGGAGGACACGATCTTGAAGGTAGATACGACAAATACCCATCCGGACATGGATTACGCCGAACACAACCGGACCTACGCCGGATTTCTGCGCTTGACGAAAATTTCGATCATCCTGCTGGTGGCGTTGCTCGCCGGAATGCTGTTTTTCCTGGTTTGAGATCGGATAGCCAAAGCACGGTCCGCGTGCATAGCAATTCGATTGATTAATCCGGGGCAGACTTAGCAAATGGGTCTGCCCTAATTTCTTCGAGGCCGATTTTGGCCGCCTCCCTTCGAATGGAAACCACATGGTCACCATAGCTGTCACCCGGGAAGCAGCCGACGAGCCGCGTGTGGCGGTCTCACCCGACACGGTGAAGAAGCTGCTCGCACTGGGCGCTAAGGTCCGAGTAGAGACGGGAGCGGGCAGTGGCTCGCGCTTCTCCGACGACGCTTTGAAAGCGGCAGGTGCCGAAGTCGTCTCGCGCGCCGACGCGTTGAACGGCGCTGACATTTTGCTGAAAGTGCGCCGCCCCTCCAACGACGAAATCAAAGCTTTGAAACCCGGCGCGATCGTTGCCGCCATGATCGACCCCTACGGCGACCGTGCCGCGCTCGATGCGATGGCTGCGACCGGCGCCTCGATCTTCTCGATGGAGTTGATGCCGCGCACGACCCGCGCCCAGTCGATGGACGTGCTGTCGAGCCAGGCAAACCTCGCTGGCTACAAAGCCGTCGTCGATGCCGCCTCGATCTTTGGTCAGGCCTTGCCGATGATGATGACGCCCGCCGGGACGGTACCCGCCGCCCGCGCCTTCATCATGGGCGTCGGTGTTGCTGGCCTGCAAGCTATCGCCACCGCGCGGCGCATGGGCGCGCAGGTCACCGCTACCGACGTGCGACCCGCGACCAAGGAACAGGTACAATCGCTGGGCGCCAAGTTCGTCGCCGTCGAGGACGACGAATTCAAACAGGCGCAAACGGCAACGGGCTACGCTAAGCCGATGAGCCCGGAGTATCAGGCCAAACAGGCAGCGCTCGTCGCCGAGCACGTAAAAAATCAGGATATCGTCGTCACGACGGCGCTGATTCCGGGCCGCCCTGCGCCGCGCCTCATAACGCGTGCCATGGTGGAAAGCATGAAGCCCGGCGCGGTGATCGTCGATCTAGCGGCCGAGCGCGGCGGTAACTGCGAATTGACCGAGCCGGGCAAAACGATCGAAACGGCCAATGGCGTCAAGATTTGCGGACCCCTTAATCTCGCCGGCACCGTTGCCGTCAATGCGTCGAGCCTCTACGCCAAGAACCTTTTGTCGTTCCTCGACACCATGATCGACAAAAAGGAAAAGACGCTCGCGGTCAATTGGGATGACGACATCATCAAGGGCACGCTCGTTGCCAAGGGCGGCGTGATCGTGCATCCAAATTTGCAGGTGGCCAACGGCGCCGCTCCTGCCCCGGCAACTGTTACCGCGGATAAGCCCTCAGCGCCCGCGCCAAGCGCACCCGCAGCACCCGCGCCAAACGCATCCGCACCTGCTGCCTCCGCTCCTGCAGCCGCGCCCGTACAGCCCGCCTATTCGAACCCGTCCATCGCTCACCCAAAAGCGTCGGCCACGTCCCCGGCGAGCGCTGGCGAATACTCAACCTTGCAGCCGCCCCGGCCGTTGCTGCCCAACGGAAAGCCACCCGGCAGCGCGACCTGAAGCGTGTCACCCATCGAGAAACCGAACCGAATCTTCGCAGGTATCCCAATGTCGCTTTTGAAAACACGCGCCGCGCTGACGGCACTCCTGATCGCCGCGATGTCGACACCGGCTCTGGCCGCCACCGGTGACGCGGTCAGCCCGTTCGTCTACGAAATAATGGTCTTTGTGATCGCGATCTTCGTCGGCTACTTCGTCGTCTGGTCGGTAACGCCAGCACTCCACACCCCACTGATGAGCGTGACCAACGCAATCTCGTCCGTCATCGTCGTCGGCGCGCTGCTCGCGGTCGGCGTGACCCTGACCGGATCAGATAGCGTGGTCGCCAAGATATTTGGCTTGCTCGCACTCGTCATGGCTTCAATCAACATCTTCGGCGGCTTCCTCGTCACCAACCGCATGCTGTCGATGTACAAGAAAAAAGACGCGCCCGTGAAGAAGACGGAAGCGACCTGAGACGTCCACGCCTGCCTATGCCCACCCACGCCGCCAGCCCCGCCGCGACTGCAACGCCCCTTTGAGGACTTGAGCAATGACCGCCAATCTCGCTGCCATTCTGTATCTCGTCTCGGGCGTGCTCTTCATTTTGGCTTTGCGCGGATTATCTAGTCCAGCAAGCTCGCGCCAGGGCAACTTGCTCGGCATGATCGGCATGACGATCGCGGTACTGACCACGCTGGGCCTCGCCCAACCGTCATTCGGCTCATGGATTTTGATCCTTGCTGGTCTCGGTGCGGGCGCCTTCATCGGCGCCAAAACGGCGCGCGAAATTCCCATGACCATGATGCCGGAACTCGTCGCCGCGTTCCATTCGCTCGTGGGCCTAGCCGCTGTCTTCGTGGCTGCTAGCGCGCTCTACGCGCCATCGGCATTCAACATTTTGATCGATCCGGGCAATCCGCCGGCAGGGATCAAAGGTGCGAGCCTGTTAGAGATGGCAATCGGCGCGGCCATCGGCGCGATTACGTTCACGGGCTCGGTCATCGCCTTCGCCAAGCTGTCGGGCCGCATGTCGGGCAAACCAATCATGCTGCCGATGCGTCACGTCATCAACGGCGCGCTCGCGCTGTTCATCATCTACCTAATTTATGCGTTCAGCTCGGGAGCCGGCTCCGCCTGGCTGTTTTGGTTGATCGTCTTGGCATCGCTCGCTTTCGGCGTTCTGATTATTATTCCGATCGGCGGCGCCGACATGCCCGTCGTTGTCTCGATGCTGAACTCGTATTCGGGCTGGGCCGCAGCCGGCATCGGCTTCACCCTGTCGAACGTCGCGCTGATCATCACCGGCGCGCTCGTCGGCTCCTCGGGCGCGATCCTGTCTTACATCATGTGCAAGGCGATGAACCGCCAGTTCCTCTCCGTGATTGCCGGCGGCTTCGGCGGCGAGACGGTGGCAGCGGCGGGTGGCGGCGAACAGAAGCCGGTTAAACTCGGCTCGGCAGAAGACGCCGCCTACATCATGAAGAACGCTTCGAAAGTCATCATTGTACCGGGCTACGGCATGGCCGTCGCGCAAGCCCAGCATGCTCTGCGCGAGATGGCCGAGACCCTGAAAAAAGCCGGTGTCGAAGTGAAGTACGCTATCCATCCAGTTGCCGGCCGCATGCCGGGCCACATGAATGTCCTGCTCGCTGAAGCCAACGTGCCCTATGACGAAGTCTTCGAACTCGAGGACATCAACGGCGAGTTCGCTCAGGCCGACGCGGTCTACGTGATCGGCGCCAACGACGTCGTCAACCCCGCCGCCGAAGATGACAAGACGTCACCCATTTACGGGATGCCCGTGCTCCAGGTGTGGAAGGCAGCGACCGTGTTCTTTAACAAGCGCTCGCTGGCATCGGGCTACGCCGGCATCGACAACCCGGTATTCTATCGCGACAACACCGTGATGGTTCTGGGCGACGCCAAGAAGATGACCGAAGAAATCGCCAAAGCCCTGGCGCACTGAGCCGGTCATCGATAGCCTGTAGGACGCTTACGGACAAAAGGGGTCTATCATGGCGCTGAAACTTTATGATCTCGAACCGTCGGGCAATTGCTACAAGGTTCGCCTGATGTGCGCGCTTCTGGGCGTACCTCTCGAACTCGTGCCCGTCGATTTCATGGCCGGCGCGCACAAGCAGCCGCCGCTGATCGACCTCAATCCGTTTGGCGAAATCCCGATCCTCGATGACGGCGGCTTGATCCTGCGCGATAGCCAGGCGATCCTCGTCTATCTGGCCCGCAAGTACGGTGGCGAACAATGGCTGCCAACCGAAGCGACGGCCATGGCCAAGGTCTTCGAATGGGTCATGGTCGGCGAAAACGAGATCATGCGCGGCCCCAATGACGCCCGGCTGCACGACAAGTTCGGCTACAAACTGGACATCGACCTCGCGCGCCAGAAAGCAGCCCGCATCTTGGGCCTGATGGAAGCCCACCTGAAAACCAACAATTGGCTGGCACTCGGCCGCCCGACGATCGCCGACATCGCCTGCTTGCCTTACGTCGGCATTGGCCACGAAGGCGGCGTGCCGCTGACCGATTACCCCTCGATCCGCAGCTGGATCGCGCGCATGAAGCAACTGCCGGGCTTCATCACGATGCCGGAACTGTGAGCGTCCGGTCAAAACCCCAAGAATTGCCCTGAGCTTTTACAGCCACACGCCGCAGCGACATCATCCGACGTCATGTGAGTGGCCGCAACCCACTGCTATAATCCCTGCTGCTAAACGGCAGTGAGAGCAGGGGAGTAGGTCCGTGGTAGCCGACGCGCCGCAGTCGTTCGTTCGTGAACTTGAAGCCCTGGAAGCGCTCGCCTACCGGCCAGCCGTGAGTGCCAAAGGCGTCGCCCGCACGCTCGGCGAAATGTACATGACCGTCGCCGGCGCCAATTTTTCCAAGCACGATTTGAACGCCATCCGTCTCGCCGCCCCCGACCTCATGTACCGCGTCTTCGACCTGCGCATGGGCTTACGCGGGCGCATCGCTGAATTCGAAAGCCGCGGCTTGATGTCAGCCGACGTCGTCCAGGGCCTGCGCGACGTGTTCCGCATCCTGCGCTATGTGACCGACATGTTGGGCGAGGTCTCGATCAAGCACGCGCGCATTGCCGACGGCGAAGTCGTGGCCCGCGCTTTCACCGGCACCCAACACAACACCTTGATCAATTCTGCGTTCTACGACAGCCGCGAAGTGCCGTTCCGCTCCGGCGACGTTCTGCTCGTCCGCGGCCGCGCCCACAACAGCGCCGCGATTGCCCGCATCGGCACCGGCGACAGCCAGTTCAGCCACACCGGCATCATTTACATCGACGGCGACGGCAAACACTGGCTCGTCGAATGCCTGATCGAAGACGGCGCGATCGTCAATCCGTTGAGCAAGGCGCTCGACCACGGCTTGGTCCGCGCCGTGCTCTATCGCCACAAGGAACCAGGCGTCGCCCTCGAAGCCGCCCGCTACGTCCACGACATGGTGGCTGGCTCGCGCAAGTTCGGCGGCCGCCGCATCCACTATGATTTCACGATGCAACTCGAGGAGCGCCGCAACTTCTTCTGCTCCAAGCTCGTCCGCGTCGCGTTCCAAAACGGCAGCAACGGCCGCTATGTCCTGCCGAAATACCCAAGCCAGATCGCGATGAAAAACCGCGACTTCCTCGATCGCATCGGCGTCAAGGCGACGAGCACCTATTCGCCAGCCGACATCGATCTGGAAGGCGCCTTCGATCTCGTCGTCGAATGGCAGGACTATCGCGAAACGTCGAACATCCGCCTCCAGGATTTCACGATGGACAAACTGTTCGAGTGGATGGAAGCGGACGGGCTGCGCTTCGATGAAACAGCGCTCGTTCGTCTGATCTCCTACTTCGGCCGGTTCTCCTCGCACTTCTCCGACGGCGCCAAAGACATGCTGTCATCGCTGTTCCCGCGCGTTCCAAAAAACATGCCGCGCAAAACGGTGGCCGCCGTTGCTATGTTGCACAAAACCGCCGAGCCGATTTATGCCGAGCTGCAGCAACTCGAACTGCAATGCATCCGCGAAACCGGCCGCCCGCTGCACGGCGATGAAGTCTACGCGTACCTCGAAGCGATGCGCCGGCGCGAAGGCAACCGCATCGGCTATCTAATTGCCCC
>JANOCZ010000082.1:0-8311 GCA_031412455.1 Hyphomicrobium sp.
GTCCAAGGTGTCGTAGTCCAAATGACGAGGCTTGCCCCGGCGATATGCGGAGGGTTTGGGCGCCTATTGACAGCGCCGATCCCCTCATGCGGTCCAGTCGGCGCTGAGGCGACCGGAAACTTCACCCAGATCATGTCGGACTGGTAGTCCTGATATTCGATCTCGGCTTCGGCGAGCGCGGTTTTTTCGACCACGCTCCACATCACCGGCTTTGAGCCGCGATAGAGTTGGCCGGTCGCGGCAAACTTCATCAGTTCGCGCGCGATCGTCGCTTCGGCGCGGTAATCCATCGTCGAATAGGGATGATCCCAATCGCCGATCACGCCGAGGCGTTTGAATTCCTCGCGCTGCACGTCGAGCCATTTTTTCGCGAACGCGCGGCATTCGTCGCGAAACGCGTTCATCGCCTTGGGATCTGCGAAGTTCGGCTTCTCCTTGCCCTTGGCGCGATAGGCTTCCTCGATCTTCCATTCGATCGGAAGGCCGTGACAATCCCAACCTGGAATATAATTCGAGTCGTGCCCCAGCATCTGCTGCGACTTGACCACGAGGTCTTTCAAGATTTTATTCAGCGCGTGGCCGATGTGGATGTTGCCATTGGCGTATGGCGGGCCGTCGTGCAGGACGAATTTGGTGCGGCCCTTCGATTGTTGGCGGAGCTTTTCGTAAAGGCCGATCTCGTCCCAGCGCTTGAGTAACTTCGGCTCGAGGTCAGGTAAGCCAGCGCGCATCGGAAACGGCGTATCGGGCAGGAACAGCGTCTTTGACCAATCGCGCGCACCATCCGTTTTGCCGCCTGCGCGGCCGGGGTCAGGTTTGCTGGCGTCCGCCTTCTCAGCCACAGGTGCGGTCTTGTCCTTCGACATCTCTTTTCGGTCTTTCTTTCCGTGAAATCAGTTGGCCGCTTCTAGCAAGGTGACGGCGCCGACGCAAAGCCGTCCCTATTAAGAGGAAAGACTGGGAAAGGGAGCGTCACCCTGCCGCGAGGACGCTGCGGGCTTTGGCAACGTCCTCTTGCATTTGCGCGATGAGATCGGTTTCGGAGGAGAATTTGCGATCGGGGCGAATGAAGTCGATAAACTCGACGTCGATTTCGCGGCCGTAGAGGTCGCCGTCGAAATCCAACAAGAAAACTTCAAGCACCGGCATGCCGTCATCGAACGTCGGGCGGGTGCCGAGGTAGGCCGCAGCTTCGTGTGTGGTGCCGCCTACGTGGGCGCGGACCGCGTAGATGCCGTGACCAAGGCCGGTGCCTTTCGGCATCGGTACATTGGCGGTCGGATAGCCAAGACCCGTGCCGCGATGGGCGCCGCCGACGACCTTGCCGGCCACGCGCCAATTGTCACCCAACATGCGGGCCGCGCCCTTGACATCGCCTTGCGCCAAATGCAGGCGAATGGCCGAGGAGGAATAGACTTCTCCTGAGTCGGCGACCGGGGGCATGACGGTCACGCCGAAGCCCAGTTGCTCGCCAGCGTGGATCATCAGCTCGGGATTGCCGCCGCGCTTTTGGCCGAAATAGAAATCGTAGCCGATGATGACGTGCGAAACACCAAGACCGGCGACCAACACGCGCTCGATGAATTCGCCGGCCTTTAAGCTCGCCAAGTGATGATCAAAGTGCTCGACGAACGCGACTTTGATTTTTAGTTTTTCGATCAACGCCAGCTTGCGCTTCAATGGCGTCAGGCGAAAATGCACTTCGCCGGGTTGGAAAAATTCGCGTGGGTGCGGTTCAAATACCATCGCGCCCGACGGTTTGCCCAGCGCCTTAGCTTTCGTCACGGCCTCGTTCAGCAACACGCGATGACCCACATGCACGCCGTCGAAATTGCCGATCGCGACAACGGCTGAGCGCGCGGTGATTGGAACGTGGGAATGGCCGTGGACGACTTGCATGGCGCGCGTGGAACCTCTCGAGCCGTCATACGCCGCAGGTGCGAACTCCGAGATGCCTCATTGTGGCCGAGCCGGAACCATCAAGACAGCTTCGCCGGTCAGCACCGGCTTGCCGGCGACAGTGCAAATGCATTCGAATTTGGCGCGCCGCTTTTCCGGGAGCAATTCAATGAGGCGGACGATCGTTTCGACGCGGTCGTCGATCTTGACCGGGCCTTTGAAATTTAACGTCTGCGAAATGTAGATCGCGCCCGGTCCCGGCAGTTTCATGCCGAACAGCGCCGAAATATATCCAGCCGACAGGATGCCGTGCGCGATGCGCTCCTTGAACATAGTTTTGGCCGCGTAATCGGCATCGATATGGACGGGGTTATAGTCGCCCGAAAGCGCCGCATAGGCGACGATGTCGGCTTCGGTCACGATGCGTGAGGTCGACGCTTCCTGGCCGATGGCCAAATCTTCGAAGTATTTCGTCCGGCCGGCGGTCGCGAGCATCGTGAAGTCCTATGTTGCATCCGCCCCGCAAGGCCGTCCCCCGGCGGTGGCGCGTGGGGACACTAGCTGCACGCCGCGGGGGCCGCAACTCAGTGCGCGGTGGGCGCTGATGCGGCGTGATTGCTCGCTTAGACCCTTGCGCGCATTTCTCCGGTTGCTTGATGCTGGACGGCAGCGTTATAAGGACGCCATCCCCTTTTCACTGACGTTGACGTCTCGAGCGGCCTGCCCCGCCGAGCCTGGAGAAGAACAGCCATGAGCGACCGCCGCCCGTTGATGCCTAAAGCCACCGCCGTCTGGTTGGTCGAGAACACCGGTTTATCGTTCGACCAGATCGCCGAGTTCTGCGGACTGCATCCGCTCGAAGTCAAAGGCATCGCCGACGGTGACGTGGCGCAAGGCATCAAAGGCATGGACCCGGTTACCAACGGGCAGCTCACCCGGGAGGAAATCGCCAAGGGTGAGAAAAACCTCGGTCACGAGCTGCAGCTCGCGGTCAGCAAGGTCGAGATGCCGCCAGCGTCGCTGGCCCGCAAAGGGCCGCGCTACACACCCGTCTCGCGCCGTCACGACCGGCCCAACGCGGTTCTGTGGCTGTTGCGCAATCATGCCGAATTGAAAGACAGCCAGTTGATGCGTCTCGTCGGGACGACCAAGCCGACCATCACCCAGATCCGCGAGCGGACGCATTGGAATTCAGCACAGCTCACGCCGCAGGATCCAGTCACGCTCGGGCTGTGTTCGCAAATCGATCTCGATGCGGAAGTAGCAAAAGCCTCGCGCCGCCTCGACCGCGATCGCAAAGACGGCGGCGACGACAAGGCTGGCACGCTCGTGCCGACCGCTGAGACGACGGCGCCAGCGCCGTCCGCCAACACGGCATCGATTCTCGCGCCCAAGGTTGCAGCCGCGGCGCCTGAGGAGACACCTGAGCAAGAACAGGCTCGCGTGCTCGCCAAACTCAAAGGCATGATGCCCGCGAAAGACGACGATACGGCGGAATAGGCTAATTGTTCAGCCCTTGGGCGGCCACGATCGTGGGCCACGGATTAGCCGTGGTGGGCTGGGCGTTGGCCGTCTGTCCGTGGCGGATTGGCCGTGGCGGTCTGGCCTTGGCGGTCTGGCCTTGTTCTTTATGAGCGTTGCCGAGCTGGGCCGCTTTGGCTATTCGGTTGCGAGTTATACGACGTCCGGCACAGTTTAAATTTTTGCGATGGGCCCCTCGATGCTGTCCAACCCCTTTGAGCAGAACCTCGCAAAGACTGCCGCCAATTTTCAGCCTTTGACGCCGCTGTCATTTCTGCAGCGCACAGCGCTCGTTACGCCGCGGCAGACGGCCATCATTCACGGCCGCGCCCGCTATAGTTATGCCGACCTATACGACCGCGCCCGCCGGCTCGGCTCGGCTTTGGCAATGCGCTATATCGGGCCTGGAGACACGGTCTCCGTCATGCTCGCCAACACGCCGCCGATGATGGACGCGCACTTCGGCGTGGCGATGACGGGTGCCGTTCTGCACACGATCAACACGCGTCTCGATGCAGCGATCATCGCGTTTCAACTCGATCATGCGAATACGAAAGTCCTCATCACCGACCGCGAGTTTTCGCCGGTCATGAAAGAGGCGTTGGCACGCTGCAAGGTGCAGCCGTTCATCATCGATTACAATGATCCGGAATTCCCGCAGACGGGAGAGGCGCTGTCGTATGACGACTACGACGCGTTCGTCGCGAAGGGTGATCCCAACTTCAAATGGCGCTGGCCCACCGATGAGTGGGAGGCCATTTCTCTCAACTACACATCAGGCACCACAGGCAATCCCAAGGGCGTCGTCTACCATCATCGTGGCGCAGCCTTGATGTGCTACTCAAACACGATCGCGACGGGCATGACGCGCGACACCGTCTACTTGTGGACGCTGCCGATGTTCCACTGCAATGGCTGGTGCTTCCCATGGTCGGTGACAATGGCGGGCGGCACGCATGTTTGCCTCCGCTGGGTTCGCGCCAAGGCAATGTACGACGCGATTGCCGATCACAAAGTTTCGCACCTGTCGGGCGCGCCAGTTGTCATGTCCACGCTGCTCAATGCCGGTCCGGGCGAGAAGCGCGAGATTACGCATACGGTTGCGTTCAATCACGCTGCTGCGCCGCCGCCAGCGGCCGTGATCGCGGCAATGGGCGAAGCTGGCTTCAAGCTCACGCATCTTTACGGTCTCACCGAAACCTACGGACCGGCGACGATCAACGAGTGGGATCCAGCGTGGGACGAGTTGCCAAAGGACGAGCAGAGCGGCAAACGCATTCGCCAAGGCGTGCGTTACATGGCGCTCGAAGACTTGACCGTCATGGACGCCGAGACGATGACGCGCGTGCCAGCCGATGGCGAAACCTTGGGTGAAGTCATGTTTCGCGGCAACATCGTCATGAAGGGATATTTGAAAAATCCCAAGGCGACCGAGGAGGCGTTTGCCGGCGGCTGGTTCCATTCGGGCGACCTTGGCGTGCTGCATCCCGACGGCTACATCCAGCTCAAGGACCGGTCGAAAGACATCATTATTTCGGGCGGCGAAAACATATCGTCGATCGAAGTCGAGGAAGTGCTTTACCGGCATCCCGGCGTTGCGTTCTGCGCTGTCGTCGCCAAACCCGACGAGCGGTGGGGCGAGACTCCGTGCGCTTTCGTCGAACTGCGCCCGGGTGCGCGGGCAACATCTGACGAGATGCTCGAGTGGTGCCGGAAGGGCCTTGCCAAATACAAAGTACCGCGCCACGTCGTGTTTGCCGAAGTGCCGAAAACGTCGACGGGCAAGATCCAGAAATTCAAGCTTCGCGACATGGCGCGCGACATTTAGCAACGCTGCCGGACCGGCGTACGGTAACGTACGGATCAGCGTTAACTGGGATCAGGAAAAATTATTTCTTTGCAGAGAACGCGGTAGTAGACGTAGCTCAGACTTTAGTCCCGCAGCTAAGGTGAGTCAAATTTCAGATCGGCTACACAGGGCTGGTACGTCAGCGCGGTCGGCTTTGCGCGTCGCCACTCATGACATCCATGAGAGGTTGCATTCACACCCTTTTTTCCAGAGCCTTCAGGACGGGGTGATATCCAGGTCCGACTATCAGCGCCTATTGCTGCGGCTCTATGGGTTCCACGAACCGATAGAGTGCGCCTTGGAAGCCAACGAAAGCCTTTTGCCTCGCCTCGAACTCGGCAGCCGGCGACGCGCGCATCTTCTGATCGATGACTTGAGAGCGGTAGGATTCGACGGCCACCTAGCGGACATTCCGAGGGTCGTTCTAAATTTCGACTTTGAGACACCCCCACAGGTTCTTGGGTGTCTCTACGTGCGCGAGGGTGCGACGCTGGGTGGGAGGGTCTTGGCTCGCCGCCTCGACCATCTGTGTGGTGCTGAGCCCCAAGGCCGGAGCTTCTTTTCCGGGTCAGATAAAGATCCAGAGCTGTGGCGGTCGCTTTGCTGCGAGCTTGAGATTCCCGAGCATCAAGCAGCTATCGATACTGTGATCGTCGCGGCGCACGAAACATTTGCTGTTTTTGAGCGATGGTTTGAAAGTTTTTAAATACGAAGGAAGTCAAGCATGACGATGGGCCGACCTTCCTCAATAATTACGGCTGAGACCGTTGATCTTAGCAACTGCGAACGCGAAGCGATTCACGTTCCCGGAACGATTCAGTCGCATGGCGCCATGCTTGCGTGCTCCGGCGAGGACTGGCGAATTGACCACGCGTCGGCCAACCTTGGCGATGTGCTCGGTATAACGAGCGCCGAGGCTTTGGGGAAGAAGCTCGCTTCGGTCGTCGGACCCGGCACCGTCGATGCGCTCTGTTCGGCGCTCGAGGCGTCGCTCGGCAGCGCTCGCGCCCGCGTGTTCCGTCGCGGGTTACCGAATGGCCGCGAGATGCACCTCCATGTCACCAGCAATGCCGGTCGGAAAATCATCGAACTTGAGCCGGTGGCGGACAGCCAAGATGCCGTGTCGCCGTTGGCACTTGTGGAAGCTTTGCTGTCGCGCATGCAGAGCGCTGGCACGGTCGAAAAGCAATGCAACTTTGCTGCCGACGGTATTCGCAAGCTCATCGGCTTCGACCGCGTGATGGTTTACAAGTTTTTGCACGACGACTCGGGGCAGGTCGTCGCCGAAGCCAAGCGACTTGATCTAACGCCGTTCCTCGATCTGCATTATCCAGCATCCGACATTCCAACACAGGCGCGTGCCCTTTATTTAAAAAGCTGGATTCGGCTCATCGCCGATGTGGCGTCGACACCGGTGCCGATCGTGCCGGAGCGAGATGCCAATGGGCAACCCGTCGATCTTAGTCTAGCTGCGTTACGCAGCGTGTCGCCGATCCACATCGAATATCTGCGCAACATGGGTGTCGGGGCCTCGATGTCGATTTCGATCATTGTCGGAAAGAAGCTATGGGGCCTCATCGCCTGCCATCATTACTCGGCAAAAATCGTTCCGGCCGATATCCGGGCCGCGGCAGAATTGTTCGGGCAGATTTTTTCGCTCCAGATCGAGGCGCTCGAGCCCAGCAATCGTGGCGACGCTGTGCGGGCGGCACGTGCAGACATCGACGCTATACTTGCGCATTTTCCGAATTCCGGTGGGCTCCTTGAAAATCTCGCCCAGCGACTTTCGACCCTGCGCCGGATTTTGCCATGTGACGGCGTCGGTCTGTGGATTGATGGTGTTTGGGTCTGCGATGGAACAACTGCACCTGCGCGCGAGATCCCGAGCATCGCGCGGTTTCTTACGGATGTCAGCGGGGGCGCGGTGTTCGCGACGCACGAACTATCAAATCGAGTTCCAGCGGCCGCTCACTTTGCCGCCGATGCAAGCGGACTGATGGCGATACCGTTGTCGCGCTCGTCACGCGATTTTTTGATTTATTTCCGCAAGGAAGTCGTGCGAACCGTCAAGTGGGGGGGAGATCCTACAAAGCCTGTTACCGTGGGGCCGCGCGGCGATCGGCTGACACCGCGGAAAAGTTTCGCGGTCTGGTCGCAGGAGGTCCGCGGCCAATCAATGCCGTTTGACGAAGCCGATCGGTCGGCTGGCGATGCGCTCAGAATTTCGCTGCTCGAAGTCGTGCTGCGCCTCACTGAGGTCGCGGCCCGCGAACGGGCGATCGCGGCGGAGCGGCAGAACTTGCTGGTTTCCGAACTCAATCACCGCGTGAAGAACGTGCTGGCGCTCGTCAGTTCACTCGTTTCGCGGGGCCGAAATGACGGCCAAACGTTGATGTCGTTCGTTCATGGGCTGCAGGGGCGTATCAAAGCGCTTGCGTTTGCGCACGATCAAGCCACGAATTCAGGTGCCGGAACGCTGGCCGATCTATTCGAAGCCGAGACACTCGCTTACCGTCACAAATCGGTTGGTGTCGTCGAACTCAGCGGAGAGGAAGTTGCGCTTAATGCGCACGCTTTTTCGGTGCTCGCGCTGGTCGTTCACGAGCTCGTAACGAATGCTGCCAAATACGGCGCCCTTTCTGTGCCCGCTGCGCGGCTGACTATTGCCTGGAGGATCGACCCAGCTGGCGATTGCATCATTGATTGGCAAGAGAGTGGGGGACCCGCGGTGCAGGCGTTGCGGCACAAAGGATTTGGCGCGACACTGATCGAGCGGCAGATTCCTCACGAACTTAACGGGCAAGCCAGCGTGCGCCACGAAGTGACCGGTGTCATTGCGCGCTTTGTCATCCCAGCCCGCCATACTGTTGATAGCAACGAGGCCGGTGCTGCCAAGGTGTTCACTCGGCCCGCGCCAGACAGCAGCAGTGCCAGCCCGCTTGCTGGACATCACATCATGCTGGTCGAAGATAGCCTGCTAATCGCGCTCGATGCAGAGCAGATGCTGCGGGAGGCGGGTGCGCAAAGCGTCGAGGTTTGCAA
>JANOCZ010000083.1:0-5819 GCA_031412455.1 Hyphomicrobium sp.
CCGCCTAAATTCGACAGTAGTACTTGTTCTTTCATTGCACACTGCAGCTTTCCCACGCGCCCCAGCCCCCAACAAAAAAGCGGCCGGGGCTCTACGCCCTCAACCGCTCACAATTCCGACCATACAAAAAACCTACCACAGCAGCGTCACGCTGTCGATCAAATCCTATGGTTAGCACCGGTTTATCTATGGTTTACGGCGCGTCTCACTTCGTCATCCTCAAATCGTGTGCGGCCCTATCAGCAGCATCGCGATTTGGGGATCCAGCGCAAGGAGCGCCGAAGGCACGAGACATTTTGCGATAGACGTTCCACGCTGGATCTCAGCCGCGCGTACCCCCTCCCCAGCGGGGAGGGGTTGGGGTGGGGAGACGCCGAGGGACAGGTCGTCGAAATCAAATCGAAGCGTAGCCGCTCACACCTCAATGCGTCGCGTCAGTCTTGGCCGAGAGACTGCGCACGTTCGAGCGGCTGAGGTCGTCTGAGAAGCGCAACGCGCCTTTGATCTTGGCACCTTCTTCAGCCGAAAAACTCTGGTGATGAATTTCGCTGTCGACGTCGGCGGTTTTCTCAAGCCGCACTTTCTTGGCGAGAATAACGCCCTTGGTCGCGCCGCGCACCACAACCTCATCGGCTTCGATGCCGCCTTCGATCAGCGCGCCCGCATCGATGATGAGCAGCTTGCATTTGACGTTGCCGTGGATCTTGCCCTTGACCAAAATGTCGGCCTCGCTTTCGAGATCGCCGCGCATGACGAGCCATTCGTTGATGATCGAATAGTTGGCATCCGCCGTGTTGGCGTAAACTGACGGCGCGAGGATTGCCGTCGCCGGCGTGTCGGAATGGGAATAGCTGGCGTAGTCGGCGTCGGATTTCTTATTGAACATGGCGGGTCATCTCCTGAGCGGGCAAAATTCACAGCCCGCGATGCAATCCGCATACCAACATAAATTGGAGCATGTTTTCGATCATCGCGATTAACGGTTAAAGGCGAATGGGCTTTCCTCTCCTGAGGGAGAGGATGTCGCGAAGCGACAGGTGAGGGGCTTCGATCAGCACCAACAACCGTCGCAGAACACTGACGCCTACTCGGCCGTCATGACAAAGCAGTCGATCGCTTGGCGCCGCAACTCGGAGCACGTCGTCGCTGCGCGGTTGGCATCGAACCCGGTAAAGCGCGCGCGAAACACCCGCCCCCCGGGTTTTTGCACCGGATGGGTCACCGACGCATAGCCAGCAAGCAGACGGCCGCCACGTTGCTGCGCCGACGCCAGCGCGCGTTGCGCCTCGTCGATCGAACCGTACGCGCCGATCTGCACTTCATAGCGATCGGTGGCAGGGGCAGGCCGAGCCGCCGTCGTCGACGGCTGCAAACTTGCAACCCGCTGCGGCGCTCCAAACTGGGCGGCCTGCGCTTGCAGTGATGACGGCGCACGCACAGGTCCAGCCGGAACGTTGATTTTCGCGACCGCTGGCCTCGCCGCGCCAGCTTGTACGAAGCGCGGCCTTGGCGCGGCTTTGGCGGCAACAGGAATTGGCTCTGGCACCGCAGCCGGTTCGAGCTGAGCCTCAACGGGCGCAACTGCGACCGCCGCAATTGGCGCTTCGATATCACCAGCGCCGAGCATCGCGATCCGGTCATCGAGCGCCGTCGGTCGCCGCGACGCCTCAGCCCCATCGCTGCTGCTAGCCAAAGTCAACTTTGGAATAACGGTCTCGGTCGCGCTCAAGCCCTCCGCCGCAAAAGTCTGCGCGAGTTGATCGGCGGGACCCGGCGCATCAGCAGCGCTGAATGGTGCCGTCGGCAGCGATGCGGTTTCATCCGGCGCGCCTTCGGGCGCCATATCGGTCGTCTCGTCGGGGCGCGGCGCGGGTGGTCTTGGCCCCTGGCGCGGCGCAACCATGATGCGTTTGACTTTGAACACATCGATCGGCGCAGCAGTCTCAGCCGCAGGCGTTTCGGCAACAGCAACGGTGGTGATCTCAGCAGCCAAAGGCGCAGCAGCCACCGGCACGACAGCCGCGACCGGCTTCGGCACAACAGCCGCAACCGGCTTCAGCACGAGCGCTGGGAGCGCCGCCGCCACCTGCACAGCGGGCTTCGCGATAGGCTTCGGCCGCTCGGCGAGTTTCGGCGCGGCCTTGAGCCGGGCGATCAGCGACGGCATCGGCTTGCGTGTTTTGACGGTCGATGCGCGGTTTAAAGCGCGCGTCAGGAGATTGCGCATCTCGCCGTTGCGCGAGGCCGCACTTGATCCCCCGAACACGGCGGCGACGAGATGCCGGCCACCGCGATGCACCGATGAGACGAGGTTGAATCCCGACGCGCTCGTGTATCCCGTCTTGATGCCGTCGATGCCCTGGAAATTGTTCAGCATCGTATTGTGATTGCGGTACGTCGAACGGTTGAAGGAAAACGCCCGCGTCGCAAACAGCCGATAGTGGTTTGGGAAATCGTCCTGCAACCGCAAGCCGAGCGTGATCATATCCCGCGCCGTCGTAATCTGCGCTCTGTGGGGCAGCCCCGAGGCGTTCTCAAAATTGGTATTCTTCATGCCCAGTTCGCGCGCCCGCGTATTCATGAGCCGCACGAAGTTGCGCTCCGAGCCGCCGACTTTCTCAGCCAGCGCGACAGCGACGTCGTTCGCCGACATGGTGATCAGCGCGCGCACCGCGTCAAAGACCGAAATATCTTCGCCCACCTCGAGGTCGAGCTTGGAAGGCGCCTGCGACGCAGCTTCCTGACTTATTTTCACGCGATCAGACATCGACAGCCGGCCAGCGTCGATCGTCTCGAACGTCAGATACAGCGTCATCATTTTGGTGAGTGAGGCCGGATGCCGGGCCTCGTCGCCGTCGTCGTTGTGAAGAACAGCGCCGGTGTTGGCATCGAGCACCATAGCCGCATGGCGCGCCCCGCGGGCAAACGCCGGCTGCTGGAATGCGAACGCACTCCCTAAACTCGCCAAGGCGAGCGCCAAAACTGCCAGTCGTCGCAACACCACGTCATCCCTCAACTGCGCCCGCAAACACGGGAAGCAGCCTGCTGTCTTAATCCCCAACGGTTGCGCCAACCGGCGTTCCGTGGGTCGCAATGCCCCTGTTACAAAACAGAAAGCACAAGTGTTGGGCACCTTTTGGGCACGCGCGAGCGCGCCTCAAAGAACCTGCACCCGACAATAGCGATAGGGGGCTGACTTACGGTTAAGCAGCGTGGTAAAATAGCAGCTAGAGCGTGTGCCAGAATAGGCCGCCGATGAACCTTCACGGCGGCCATCGGCGCGAGCCGTGTTGCGAAGCGGCCTGCGCGAAGCCACCACCGCGAAGCCCTGCATCGCGGCCCAACGCCTGGCCCCGGAACGAACCAAGTTGTTTTGGCCCGGCCGTCACCTTATATGACACGTAACACCCGCTTAATCGAACTATTGCATCTCCAGCTTGCATCTGTGAAGCCGGTGAGAGAGTTTGCTAAGTTGAGCAGATGCAAGACAAGCGTGCGCCACGTGTGCCGCTTTCGCTGACGGGATTGCCATCTACATGACGCCTACGACGACGAAGACATCTATCGGCCGGCCGGACGCGCAACCGGAGGCGAAAATATATCGGCCGCCGCAGGCGATGGCGCAACGATTTTGCGATCATCCTCGTTTGGCTGATAAGGACGGGCCACGCCACAACAACGACGATGATCAAAAAACCGGCGTCGTGACGAAAACCCGCCCGAAGACAAAGAAGCCGAGCCTTTATAAAGTCCTACTGTTGAATGATGATTTCACACCAATGGAATTTGTCGTGCTGGTGTTGCAACGGTTTTTCAATAAGGGACAGGAGGACGCGACTCGCATCATGCTCCATGTCCATCAAAAGGGCGTAGGCATCTGTGGCGTGTACACCTACGAAGTCGCTGAAACAAAGGTGACGCAGGTTATGGATTTTTCCCGCCAGCATAGCCATCCTTTACAGTGCACAATGGAGAAAGAGTAGGACCGATTTGACGTCTCTTTCAAAAACACTCGAAGCCTCGCTGCACCGTGCGCTGGAATACGCCAACGTCCGGCGTCACGAATTTGCGACCCTTGAACATCTGCTTTTGGCCCTCGTCGATGATCGCGATGCGGCGTCGGTGATGCGCGCGTGTTCGGTAGACCTCGAACAGCTGCGCAACCGCCTCGTCGAGTATCTCGACACCGAGCTGACGCCGCGCACAGGCAAGGGCGCGCGCGATGCGCAGCCGACCAACTCATTCCAGCGCGTCGTCCAGCGCGCCATCGTGCACGTCCAAACATCGGGCCGCGAGGAAGTGACCGGCGCCAACGTTCTCGTCGGCATTTTCTCCGAACGTGAAAGCCACGCCGCCTATTTCCTCCAGGAACAGGAGATGTCGCGCTTTGATGCTGTCCAGTATATCGCCCACGGGATCGCCAAGCGTCCCGGCATGTCGGAGCCTCGTCCAGTGAGAGGCGCAGATGACGATAGCGCCACCGATGGCGACGAGAAAAAACCAGGCGACGCGCTGACCGCCTATTGCGTCAACCTGAACAAGAAAGCGCGCGACGGCAAAATCGATCCGCTGATCGGCCGCGAGCAGGAAGTGCTGCGCACGATCCAGGTTCTGTGCCGCCGCCAGAAAAATAATCCGCTGCTCGTGGGTGATCCAGGCGTCGGCAAAACCGCGATCGCGGAAGGTCTCGCCCGCAAGATCATCAAGGGCGAAGTGCCCGAAGTCTTGCTCAACGCGACGATCTTTTCGCTCGACATGGGTACCTTGCTCGCCGGCACGCGCTATCGCGGCGACTTCGAGGAACGCTTGAAGGCCGTCATGAAGGAGATCGAGGCCTACGACGGCGCAGTGCTCTTCATCGACGAAATCCACACCGTCATCGGCGCCGGCGCGACGTCGGGCGGAGCCATGGACGCGTCCAACCTTTTGAAGCCCGCGCTCCAATCGGGCACGCTGCGCTGCATCGGCTCGACGACCTACAAGGAATATCGCCAGCACTTCGAAAAGGATCGCGCCCTCGTTCGCCGCTTCCAGAAGATCGACGTCAAGGAACCGACGATCGAGGATACGATTGAGATCCTCAAGGGTCTGAAGTCGGTATTCGAGGATTACCACAAGCTGAAGTACACGAACGAGGCGATCAAGGCCGCGGTCGAGTTGTCGGCGAAGTACATCCACGACCGCAAGCTGCCCGACAAAGCGATCGACGTGATCGATGAATCGGGCGCGTCGCAGATGCTCGTGCCCGAGGGCAAGCGCAAGAAAAGAATCAC
Organism: Hyphomicrobium sp.; assembly: GCA_031412455.1. Lineage (GTDB taxonomy): Bacteria > Pseudomonadota > Alphaproteobacteria > Rhizobiales > Hyphomicrobiaceae > Hyphomicrobium_B. Next base: position 5,274 of record JANOCZ010000083.1, read on the forward strand.
GACCAAGGAAATCGAAGCGACCGTCGCCACGATGGCCCGCATTCCGCCAAAGACCGTCACCAAGAGCGACGCCGAAGTCATCGGCAACCTCGAGCGCGATTTGAAGCGTCTCGTGTTCGGTCAGGATCCAGCCATCTCCGCCCTGTCGAGTGCGATCAAACTCGCCCGCGCCGGCCTGCGCGAACCGGAAAAGCCGATCGGCTGCTACCTGTTCTCAGGCCCAACCGGCGTCGGCAAAACCGAAGTCGCCAAACAGCTTGCCAACCTGATGGGCGTCGAGCTGCTGCGCTTCGACATGTCCGAGTACATGGAAAAACACACCGTCTCGCGGCTCATCGGTGCCCCGCCGGGCTACGTCGGCTTCGACCAGGGCGGACTCCTGACCGACGGCGTCGATCAGCATCCCCATTGCGTGCTGCTGCTCGATGAAATCGAGAAGGCCCATCCCGATCTGTTCAACATTCTGTTGCAGGTCATGGACCACGGCAAGCTGACCGATCACAACGGCAAGGCGATCGACTTCCGCAACGTCGTCTTGATCATGAC
>JANOCZ010000084.1:0-7078 GCA_031412455.1 Hyphomicrobium sp.
CGAGACCCGAATGGCTCTTCTCGCTGCGCTCCTGATATCGTCGGCTGGTCACGTACGGCTCGCCGATCGTGTCCATCAGCTCAGGTGCAAACCCCGGCCCGTCATCGGAAATCGTGACACTGACATCGCTATCGGTCCATCGCGCATCGATGTTGACTTCCGACCCCGCAAATCCGACGGCATTCTCGATCAGGTTGCCGAGCCCGTAAATAACCCCCGGCCGCCGATGACCGAGCGGCTCGTCGGCAGGCGGCGTCGCACCCGTGGTCAGCGGATGAATAGAGATGACGATGCGCTTGCCGCGCGTTCGGTACGCCGTCGACGCCTCATCAAGCAGTTCTTTGATCGTGATGCTGGCGTGCATCGGATCTTGATCGGTCGGACTGCGCGTGAGCTTCTGGAGAATTTCACGGCACCTCTTAGCTTGCGCGTGCAGCAGCCGAAGGTCGTCGGTGTAACGGCTATCGGCACCAAGTTCGTGCTCGAGTTCCTTGGCGACAAGCACGATCGTCGATAAGGGCGTGCCCAGCTCATGCGCCGCCGCCGCCGCCAGTCCGTCGAGCGCATGCAGCCGCTGTTCGCTCGCCAGCACCATGTCGGTCGCCGCCAGCGCCGCCGACATTTGCCGCGCTTCCTTGTTGAGCCGCCACGTGTAGAACGCGAGGAAACTCATGGCCGCAGCGAGCGACGCCAGAATACCGAATTTGTAATCTCGCGGCAGTTCAATGCGCAGCCCCTGGTGCCACGGCAGCGGAAAATAGTTGACGATGAGCACGCCGCCGGCCGTGATCACGAGGATCCCCAGCATGACGGCGTTGCGAACCGGTAGCGTCGCCGCGGCAACGGTCACGGGCGCGGCGAGGAGAAACGCAAACGGATTCTGAATCCCGCCCGTATAGTAAAGCAGCGCCGCGAGCTGCAGGATGTCGTAGGCGAGCAGGGCCGTCGCCACCCTGGCGCTGAACCGATGCCGCGCCGGAAAGCCGATCGACAAAAAGACGTTGAGCCACGCCGAGAGCGCGATCAGGGCCAAGCACCGGCCCATTTCGATGGGGAAGCCGTAAATGCCAACGACGACTCCGATCGCCGCGAGTTGACCGACGACGGCGGCCCAGCGCAACCGCACACTGGTCACGAGACGCAGTTGGCTCTCACGCTCGTTGACGATACCCTTGACCTTAACCGGCAAGCGCTCCGCACCGGTCCTGACGTTGTTCATGATGCTCGCGTTCGTCCGCTGTTGAATGGTAATCTCGCAGGCGCGGTGACGGCACGCCGCAGCCGCCCAGCTTGTTTCACGAACACCCTAAGCCCAAAGTGCCGTGCATCAACTCATACTCAATACCGGCTGGAGACTACAAGTAAATGAGCATCCGCAACATCGCTCTCGCTTTGATTGGCCTCATCTGCGGCGGTCTCTTAGCTTTCATCGCCGTCGGCGGCGCGCATGCGCCCGAGCCATCCCAACAAGCGAAGAATTCCGGTCGGGCCACGGTCGGCGGCCCCTTCACGCTGACCGATCAAACCGGCCGCCGTGTCACTGAGAAAGATTTCCAGGGCAAGCACATGCTCGTCTTCTTCGGTTTCACCAACTGCCCCGACATCTGCCCGTCGGGCCTGCAAGTGATGACCGCAGCTCTCGATAAACTTGGCCCCAAGGCCGACACGGTCACGCCAGTTTTCATTACTTTGGATAGCGCGCGCGATACACCCGAGAAGCTCGCACTCTATCTGCAGAGTTTTCATCCCCGCTTGGTCGGCTTGACCGGCACGGAAGCTGAGATTGCAGCAGTGGTGAAGTCTTACCGCGTCTATTCACAAAAAGTGATCGATGAAAAAACACCGGCCAATTATTCTTTCGATCACGCGGCACTCTTCTACCTGATGGACAAGGACGGCACGTTCAAAGCGCCTGTTCCGCACACGACCGACGTTGACGAATTTGCACGCACGCTCGCTGCATCACTTTCATAATGGCACGAATAAGTCTGCGACCACTGAGCCACACGTCAACAACAACGTCAGCTTTATGCTGGAGCACATCTCCGAAGCTTGCTACCAGACATGTTGTGTCTTGCACGCGCATCGGTCATGGTATTTCCGAATCCGGATGCTAAGCGATTTTTTGTTTTTGAATTCTCGGGGGTCACGACTGATGCGGCAATCCAAAGCGCTGGCAATTTCTAAAAAGCCGGCGAGCCGGCTTGAGGATATCGGCGCGGAGGTCGAGGTTCGTCGTCACTCAGGCGCAAGGCGCTTGACGCTTCGTGTCAGTCGCACGAGCCGCGCAGTCATCGTGACGATTCCAATTCAGTGCGATCTGGACGAAGCCGGCACGTTTCTGAATCGCCACATCGATTGGGTTCGCGAACGGCTCGACAGCCTTCCAGACCCGGTCCCGTTTCGCCATGGCGTTGCTATGCCCCTGCGCGGCGAGCCGCACAAAGTCGTTTTCACCGGCGACCTGCGCAGCCGCATCGTGACGGTTGTGCCAGTCGCGGGTCAACGTGGAGAAATTCGCGTACCCGGAGCGCTCGACACCGCACCGCGCCGTCTGCGCGATTGGTTGTTTGCCCAAGCCCGGCAAGACCTCGACGACCGCGTTGCGTATCACTCACGGCTTATGAAATTGAGAGCGAGCAAGATCGCGATCCGCGATCAGACGAGCCGCTGGGGCTCATGCTCGACAACGCGAGTCCTATCGTTTTCTTGGCGCCTCGTCCTCGCCCCGCCGCACATTCTGGATTACGTCGCAGCGCACGAGGTTGCTCACTTAGCGGAGATGAACCACGGCCCGCGTTTCTGGGCTCTCGTCAAACGCGCACTACCAGACTACGAAGCCGCAAAATCCTGGTTGCAGATCTACGGCCTCGATCTGCATCGCTACGGCGCGGCCACCAACAACGTGCACTAAGCGCCAAGGCTTCTCACTCACCACCAGCCGCCAAGCGACATAAGACCTTTGGGCCGCTCGGCCTTGACCGTTCGATCAAGGGCAACGCGCGGCGCATCCTCGATTTGCGTGTCTGCCAATGCTCTTGCCACGAAATCTTCATCGATCCGCTCAGCTGGATGCGCGAGTGCAGGCGGCAGAATTTTGATTTTGCCAGCGGTAACGGGCTCGGAATTAACGGCACGGCTGATCGCACCGCGCTTGGCTTGTGGGTTGCTCAAGGGAACACTCGACGCAGGCGCGAGAGCCGGCAACGTCGCCGCCGGAACCGGAATGACCGGTGGTTGATCGGTCGCCGCCGCCCCGTGAAGCCAGGGCAACGACTCAACAATGCGATCGACACGCGGCGTCTTCGTCGCTGGAGCCGTCCACGGCAACATGGAGATGAGTGAACTGCTGCCGCCGGGCTGCCGCGTCGTTCCCGGAAGCGCCAACGGCGCCTTCCCCTCGTGCGCGACTTCCATTAATTGCCGCCAGATCTCAGCCGGCAACCCGCTACCCATCGCCTTGTTCATCGGCCGGCCATCGTCGTTACCGATCCACACACCAGCCGTAAGGTGGCTCGTGTAACCGATAAACCAAGCATCGCGAAAATCTTGAGTGGTCCCGGTTTTGCCCGCGGCAGGATGATTGGCAATGCCAGCGCGTTTGCCAGATCCAGACACTAGCGCCGCATTGAGCATGTCGTTCATCGCGCCGACGACCAGCGGCTCGACGATCTGCTCGGTCCGCGGAATGTCGCGTACATAAAGCACGCGTCCAGAACTCACGCGCACGCGACGGATGGCATGCGGCTCGATCGCCGTCCCGCCATTGCCCAACACCCCGTAGGCGCCGGCCATCTCGAGCAAGGTAACTTCCGACGTTCCAAGCGGCAGCGATGGCCCCTCGCGCAACTCGCTTTTCACACCGAGCCGGTGCGCCGCTTCAACTGTCTTTCCGCGTCCAAGAGTTTGATTGAGCCGCACAGCGACGGTGTTGACCGACTGCGCCAACGCCCGCCGCAAGCTAATCTCGCCGCCATATTGTCCGTTGTCGTTACGCGGCGCCCACCCATCGATCGTCACCGGCAAATCGTATGTGATTGTCTCAGGAGTCATGCCCGACTCGAGCGCCGCCAGATAAACGAACGGCTTGAATGCCGATCCGGGCTGCCGCCGCGCCTTGACCGCGCGATTGAATTGGCTCTCCGCATAATTACGCCCGCCAACCAGCGCCCGAATGCCACCGTCAGCATCGATGAGCGCGACTGCCGCCTGGGAGACCCCCAGCGCTTCGCCTTGCTTTGCGAGCGCCCGGCCGACAATTTCGTTGGCCCGTCTCTGCAGGTTGGCATCTAGCGTTGTCTCAACAACGAGTTCGGCATGACCACCGCCTACCAGTGGCGGCATACGCTCGAGCACGAAATCGATCGCGTATTCGACGCCGCTCGTGTCCCGCTGCGTCTTGGGCTCGAAGAAAACCAGTCTTTCTTCCAGCGCCCGGCGCTCTTCTTCGATGCCGATGACGTTGGCTTCGACCATTTTAGCCAGCACGACTCGGCTGCGTGCCCGCGCCGCGCCCGGACTGGCCGCTGGCGAATATTTCGACGGCGCTTTTAACAAGCCCGCGATCAGCGCGGCTTCTGCGATCGTCAGTTCCCGCGCCGATTTATCGAAGTACCGTTGGCTCGCCGCTTCGATCCCGTAAGCGCCGCTCCCGAAATAGACTCGGTTCAAATACAGCTCGAGAATATCTTTCTTGGTCAGGCGCAGCTCGAGCCACAGCGCCAGGCCGAGCTCCTCGACCTTGCGGGCCAAGGTCCGGTCGGGCGTCAAAAACAGGTTCTTCGCCAGCTGCTGGGTCAAAGTCGAGCCGCCCTGCGCAAACCGCCCTGCCCTGATATTCGTGAAAAATGCCCGCGCGAGGCCGATCGGATCAAGCCCGTAGTGATCATAGAAGCGCCGGTCTTCAGTCGCCACGACTGCGCCTTGCACATGCCGCGGCAGCAAATCGATCGGCATATAATCGGCGGCCGCTCCGCGCTCGGCGAGCACTGATCCGTCCCGCGCCAGAATACGGATAACCGGCGCATGTTCCTTCGTGCGCATCGCCAACGGATGTGGAAACGTTACGGTGTAGAAGATCATCATCGTCAGCAGGCACGCTGCTGTCACGACGCCAGCCACTAACGGCGCGGCAATCGCCAAACGCAATTTCCAAGGAAGCCGGGAAAAAATCCGCCGCATAAGTCCGCGCCGCGCGCCGGTGCCCGCAGGTGTCGCCACCGCCGCCGCGGCTAAATTCGATGCCGGCCGAAACGCGAAATCAGACAGTACTTGGAACGGCCGGGGCAGCGGTGGCGGGGCAATACCCGGACCGCGCCCCAAAAGGGATGATTTACGGCGACTGAACCAACCCATTATACCTGCATCGCCCCACGAACGGATGAGCCGCGTCCGCACGCACTCGCCGTTACCCCGCACGCGACAACGCCCGCCGACCGGCGAGAGGCATCGCAACTTCTAACAATTAAAGGACGAGCGCTAAAGTCTGGTTAACCCCATTTCGAGTTTTCACAACGAGGACCACGGCAAACCCGCGCGAATTGCCGTGAACGACAATCTCGCCCGCAATTGATCAACAGCGTCAACGCGCTGATGGTGTCGCGCCGCCGACCCAGCCTATAGTGTTAGCGCACGGTTAATGAAGGAGCACCATGGCGGCGCCGATCGATTTCGACCTCTACAAAGACGCGCTGCTCGTGCTTGCCACAGCCGGCGTCGTCGTACCCGTCATGCATCGCTTTCGCATCAGCCCGGTGTTGGGCTTCCTGATTGCTGGTGCTATTTTAAGCCCAAAGGGCCTCGGCGCCCTGAGCGCGATATTCCCGCCGATCGAGTGGGTGACGATCACGAGCCCAGAGCGTGTCAGCAAACTCGCTGAACTAGGCGTCGTTTTCCTGCTGTTCCTGATTGGCCTCGAGCTTTCATTCGAACGCCTGCGCACCATGCGCCGCCTGGTGTTTGGACTAGGCGCAGCGCAGGTTATAGCCTCCACCTGCGCCATTGCGCTGCTCGCGATCTGGTCCGGCCAATCGTCGATGAGCGCCCTTGTCATTGGCTCGGCTCTCTCGCTGTCATCAACGGCGATCGTGATCGAAATGATGGCCCAGCAGAAGCGACTGTCGAGCACGGCTGGTCGCACGAGCTTCGCGATTCTGCTGTTCCAGGACTTGGCCGTCGTCCCGATCCTATTTTTGCTGGGCGTCCTCGACCCGAACAACGGGGGCTCGATCGCCAGCGGCATCGCCAAGGCCCTACTGCAGGCCACGGCGGCGCTCGCCATCATCCTCATCGTCGGCCGCTATCTGCTGCGCCCGCTGTTCAAAATGGTGACACAAACCCGCAATCACGATCTGTTCATTGCTACGACGCTGTTCGTCGCCGTCGGCACGAGCTTCGCAACTGCCGCCGCCGGTTTATCAATGGCGCTTGGTGCATTCGTCGCCGGACTGATGTTGGCTGAGACCGAATACCGCCGCGCCGTCCAGACAGCCATTGAGCCGGTTAAGACGCTTCTGCTGGGCGTGTTCTTTTTCTCCGTCGGCCTGAGCCTCGATCTGGCCACCTTGGCGGGCGACCCGATGGCGATCCTCGCCACCACGATCGGACTGTTCGTCCTCCAAGCCTTGATAATTTTTGGCCTCGCACGCTTGTTCGGTGTGCCAACTCCAGCATCGATCGAAACCGCAGCGTTACTCGCACCGGGCGGCGAATTCGCTTTCGTCATTCTGACACTGGCGTTGAGCTACGGGCTCGTCACGCAGGGCACGACCAGCATCCTCCTGACCTCGGTTGCAATTTCCATGGCGGCAATTCCTGCCGTCTGGAAGTTCGGTCGCGCACTGGCGAGCCGTGTCGCACCGGCCGCCGCGATCGATCCGGAGCTAGCCGTTATGCCCGTTCTGGACGTGCGCCCGAAAGCTCTCGTCGTCGGCTACGGCCGCGTCGGTCAACTCATCGGCGACATGATGACCGAACACGCTGTGCACTATATCGCCGTGGACCGTGAACCTCACCTCGTCGGCGAAGCGCGCCGCGAAGGAAAACCGGTCTACTACGGTGATGTGCGCCGCATCGATTT
>JANOCZ010000085.1:0-3460 GCA_031412455.1 Hyphomicrobium sp.
TAGACCAGGCTTCGATTTTGGCATCGAAGCTGATGCGGGTGGCCGGATCGGCTTCACGGTCAATCCAAAAGGCCAGGAAGCAAAGGTTATTCGAACCGGCCTCGAACTGTATTCGTTGACACGCAGTTGGCGGAAAAAAAACCGCGCGCGCGTCGACCAACACGGCAGCGGCAACGGAGCCGCGATCTCGCAGCAGGGCCAGAACAATAATGCTCGGATCTATCAACGGGGTCGCGACAACTCCGGATCGATAAGCCAAAACGGCAACAACAACACATTCGCTTTGTTTCAGTTCGGAAAGAAGGGCAACACCGCCGTCACGCAGAGCGGCGACGGCAATGTCGGCTTGCGCTTTGAAGGTGGATGGTAGGCCTGCCGGCGCGTTGGCGCAGCTTCATCACCCCCGAACCGATGCAGCTAACAACTGGATTTAGTCCGGTTGCGGCGATCGCGCTGATCCTGGGTATCGACAGGTTCATGTCGGAGGCGCGCGCTTTGAAAGATCTGATCGGCAACGGCGTCGCGACGATCGTGATTGCGAAGTCGGAGGCGCGCTGGATGAGGAGGTGTTTCGGCGGGAGGTGGGGTAGGGGTTAGACCACATCGCCGAAGGGCAAGTCGGTGAGGCCAGGTTTTATGCCGGATGAGGTCAGGAGGGCGTGAACTTGGCCGCGATGGTGAGTTTGGTGGTTGAAGATGTGCGCGATCGTCAGCCACCTCGGTGTCGTCATGTTTTGGCCGGTGCCGCCTGAGATCCACGATAGGTCGCCAAGAAGTTGGCTCTCGGAAAGCGTTGTAGACCAGGCTTCGATTTTGGCATCGAAGCTGATGCGGGCGGCTTTCAGATCATCCCAACTTTCAAATTGTGACAGGCCATCGATGATCGTCTTAGGCGCGGGGCGATTGGCTGCGTTAAAACGCCAGAGCCACATCTGGTCAGCCCAAAGTATGTGATTGAGCGTTGCGTGGATCGAGCCGAAGAATGCGCCGCGATGAGCTTTGCGATCGGCGTCCCCCAAGTGCGTCGCTGACTCGTAGATATTCCGGTTCTGCCACGTGTTGTAGCGCGCCATCGTCTGCACATAGGCGGGCGTAATCATCGTTGGCTCCGACCGGTTGAACGAAAAAGGCTCCGCATTAAGGGAGCCTTTTTACAATTTCTTTGGTGTCTCGTAATTTAATTTGAAACGTCCCCCTCACCCCGACCCTCTCTCCGCGCGGGGAGAGGGAGGCGTGGCTCAGCCGACGATTTCGTCTTGGGTGAAGTTGAGTTTGATTTCGCGGTCGGCTGCGGCGGCGCTGTCGGAGCCGTGGGTCGAGTTCGAGCCCTTACTTTCGGCAAACAGCTTGCGGATCGTACCGTCGGCTGCCTCCTTGGGATCGGTTGCACCCATGACTTCGCGATACTTGGCGATGGCGTTCTCGCCTTCGAGAACTTGGGTCACGACAGGGCCTGACGTCATAAAATCACAAAGTTCGCCGTAAAAAGGCCGCGCCTTATGCTCTTCATAGAATTTCTCGGCCTGGGCGCGGGTCCAGAGAACGCGTTTTTGCGCAACGATGCGCAGACCGGCGCTTTCGATGACGGCGTTGATCTTACCGGTCAGGTTGCGCCGGGTAGCGTCCGGCTTGATAATGGAGAACGTGCGTTCGATGGCCATAAGACGGTCTCACTTTCGCGATTTGGGCTGTGTTGGCGGCGTTATAGCTTCGCCCCATGGCCCCCACAAGCGGCGCCTAAGCCGCACGGGACAGACGGCTCAACAGTTGGGGGACGGTTGCCGATCGCACACCAGCTTTGCGAGACAAACGTCTGAAAGTGGCCTATTTAACGTAGGAGAATGGCTGTGAGCACAGTCGCGTTGCGCTGCTGCGCACGGGGAACGCGGGGCCGGGACGGCTCCCAAGGCGCGAAGAATTGGTAATGAACGCACCGGTTACAGAAACTCAGTGGTACATCGCGCGTGATAGCAAACAGCACGGGCCGCTGACCGATATCGAAATGCGAACGTTCGTGGCGCACAGTTATTTGCGCGTCAGCGATCTCATATGGCGGCCGGGCATGCCCGAGTGGACGCCGGCGCCGCAGGTTTTTCCAGCAGCGTTCCAGAATGCGGCGCCACCGGCCGCGGCCCCCGTGATTGCCGCGCAAGTGGGGCCGATCTCGGCTCCTCACGGGTCTGCGACCCACACATCAGATTTCGACGGCGACGAGACTGAGCAACCGGCTCCGCGGCGCAGTGCCGGGCGAACGCTCGTCTTGGCCGCAACAATCATTTCGATCATCGGCGGCGGAGCGTTTGCGCTGGCGACCTACCATGAGCCGCTGATGCGGCTCGTGTCGGGCGAGACGAGTGGCACGGTTGCCGCCGACGCCAGTCAGGCGCCGGTGGTTCCAGCTCCTATGACGGAGGTTGCAGCTCCCTCACCCGCCGATGCCGCGCCGGAGACGACGGCCAGCACGGATGTTCAACCTGATCCAAATAGCACGACGCCGCAGAGCGAGTCCGCGCCTGCAACCGCCGCGCAATCGGAGGCTGGGACGCAGGTGGTCGCCGCGTTGACGCCCGACGCACCGGCTAGCCCGCCCAACATCAATGGATCACAGATCGACGCGCGGCTGCAAAAAATTCCCGTGTGGGCGCTGATCAAGAAAGACTACCCGGATTGGTACGTCGGGCATATCGCGGCGGCGGAAAAGCTGTCGGCTGATAAGCGGCCGGAAACAGATATCGCGATGCATCTGGCTCAGGGCCTCGTGACGCTGCGGCGGCAACATGCCGATAAGGCGTTGCAGGCCAGCCCCGATAAGCTGCGGCGGGTCGCGGCGGCCTTCCTCGATAACCTCAAGGCGCTGCAGGGACAAAGTGTCAGTGCTTGCTATGGTTTTATTTCTAAAGGCGAGACGAGCCCGGCGATCGTGACGCTGATGCAGGCGCCGGAGTCGGCGACGGCGTTCAATGCGCACGTCAACGCGATTTTCGAGGCGATCGACGACGGCAGCAAGACGCCGGCCAAACACGACGCGGCGGTGAAGGGTGACTACGACATCTTGATCAAGGAGCTCGGCAAAATCGGCTGGAAGGAGGAAGACCTGCAGGTGTTCTCCAATCCGCGGTTGTTGTCGAAGCGGCCGCCCGAACTCGTGTGCAAGATGGTGCTCGAGTGGTTCATTGCGCATCTCGCGGTCAAGGACAAAGCCGTGCAGGACCGGCTGCTCTATGAAACGCTGAAGCCGGTCGTCACGGGCTAGTTCAACTTTTCCATGATCTATACGGCCATCAAAGTTCTGATCACTGCCGTTGTCGTCGTGGCTATTGCCGAAGTCGGCAAGCGATCGAGCGCGCTTGGGGCGCTGATCGCTTCTCTGCCGCTGACGTCGCTGCTGGCGTTCGTGTGGCTCTATGGCGAAACGGGTGACGCGGCCAAGGTCGCGAGCCTTGCGCAGAGTATTTTCTGG
>JANOCZ010000086.1:0-3924 GCA_031412455.1 Hyphomicrobium sp.
CACCAGCCAACGACTGAAATCAAACCCACTGCCGGTGGTCTCAGCCGGTCTGGAAGTTGTGTGCGCCGTTGTGGTTTGTGCAGGCCCATCAGTGCGCCGCTCTGCGCACTATCGATGCCGGCAAACTTGCCGACGGCTCCAGCGATCGCATTCGTCGAAGATCCCCCCAGCAGCGAGGACAATGAGCTGAGCCCGTTGTCAGCCATTGTTTTTTGGCCGGGTCCGCCAAGCATGTTGGCGAAATTGCCAAGCACTCCGGGATCCTGCTGCCCCAACACGCTCGAGAGTTGCTGCGCGCCGCCCGTGCGGGTAGCCGAACCGGCGAGCGCCGCGAGAATGGCGGGTATTGCCGCGGCGATGGCTTTGCCGGCAAGGCCTTGCCCAAGCCCGAGGCTGCCGGCGATCCGGTTGATGATCGCGGGCGCGAGAAATTGCATGATCGTCGATACAAGGTTCATGGCAGGTCCTTTCGAAAGGGGGCGGGAAACGTCGAGGAGGCGTGCCGTCACGATGAGAAATTGGCAGTCGATCAGACTGCTGAGTTTCCATAGCCGGTTTTCGAGCGCCTCAGATAGTCCAAAACCGTCCTTTTAAATTTTCGCTGCAAGCAAGACAGTCTGGTGCCTCAACCCGTAGCGCTTGAAATTTGCTAGGCGTTCGCGCGGCCAACAAACCTTGCGACCCGCCGATTCCGGCGTATGTTCAATCGGTTCTATGATTTAGGGCGGGCTGAGTATAATGGGCACGCTGGGGGATGAGCGATGACGGACACGGTACTGGGAGTGATGGGTGGCAGCGGCTTCTATGATTTGCCGGGCCTCCAACACTCAGAGTGGCAGCGGATCTCAGGCCTCTGGGGCGAGCCCTCCGATGCGATCCTGTTTGCGACGCTCAACGGCCTCCAGGTTCGCTTCATGCCGCGCCACGGACGCGGACACAAAATTCCCCCGAGCGAAATCAATTACCGCGCCAATATCGATGCCATGAAGCGCGCCGGCGTCACCGATCTTATTTCCATTTCGGCCTGCGGGTCATTGAAGGAAAAATATGCGCCGGGCGAATTTGTACTGCCCCACCAGTTCATCGACCGCACGTTCGCCCGTCACAAAACTTTCTTTGGCACCGGCTGCGTCGCCCACGTTGGCATGGCCGATCCCGTCAGCCCTCTGCTGGTCAAGGCGATAGATCGAGCCGCCAAAGCTGAAAATATCCAATGCCACAACGGCGGCACTTACCTCGCGATGGAAGGTCCGCAATTTTCAACGCGCGCCGAGAGCAATCTCTACCGCTCCTGGGATTGCGACGTGATCGGCATGACCAACATGCCCGAAGCCAAGCTCGCGCGAGAAGCTGAGCTATGTTACGCGACCGTCGCCATGGTGACGGACTATGATTGCTGGCACGACGATCACGATCAAGTCGACGTCGCGCAGATCATCAAGATCATGAAGGGCAACACGGAAAAAGCGCAGCGTCTCGTGCAGCGGCTCGCAGCTGATCTACCGCGTCAGCATCAGGCGTGCCCGATCGGCGCCGACCGCGCCCTCGACGTTGCGATAATCACCCCGCCGGACGCCCGCGATCCGGCACTCGTTGCCAAACTCGACGCCGTCGCCGGCCGCGTTCTGAACAAGGTCTGACGAAAGCTCGGCCAACAGCAGGTATTTTTATTTGCAGGGTCGCGATTCAACCGTCGCCGACCAGCCAGCGTCAGCTTTGGTATAGGTCACCCTCTGTCCTGCTGATTTGCCCCAGCGGGCCCAGTCCGAGCCGTACTCGCCAGCCGTATAAGCATACCAACTCTTGATTGCCGCCACCTTGGCCGCGGGTTTGGTTTTCCCCTCGCCGGTGCCCGAATGCGCGTGGCTGGTGAAGCAGGACTTACCGCCAGATTTCACCTGATCATGCATGGACGCTAGTCCGGTATCGTCGGCGAAAACACTGGTTGGCAATGTACAGATTAAAACGCCGGCGAATGCCGCGAGGCGAACATAGCTCATGTGAAAATATCCCGCTGATTCAAGTTCAGCGCAGGCTATCTGCGGTGCGCCGGTCCCGCAAGAACACGCCGGGCACAACCCGCCAGAAAGTTAGCCTCAAAAGCCGATCAGGATCTTCATCTTGATCAGGTCGGGAAAGAAGAACTTCAGGGCCGCGCCGCCGAACCACAAGATCACGGTCAACAGAATGAGCGCTGGAATGGCTGCGATGACTGCCTTTAGAAAAAATGTCACGAGATGGAAAAACGGCACGTCGATGCGCTGCACGGATGCGGGATATGGCATCGCGGTGATCGCTGGTGCAAAGTCTGGATCCGCCTGAACCCGAGGTTGCGGATTATTGGGCACAGGTCCGCTAGCCGGGCCGTAGCCGTCAGGCGCGGTTGATAGGCTGGGCGCGGCGGCCCGCTCCTGGGCAGCGCGATCCCGGGCTTCCCGGGCGCGCGCCTCTTTCTCCCGTCGGAACGTACGCGGCAGATCGTCGGAGGACTCATCGGCAAGCAGGTTGAAGTTGGGGTCTGCCATCGCCACGGGGCCTTGAGTCATGATCGCCGTCCCTCAAAAATCGTCGTTAGGCCGCCGAATCACACTTCACATGGCGCCTGAGCAATGATTGTACCTTGCACTCGCCATTATTGCTATTTTGTGCCGTGATTTTGGCGGGGCGCAATTTGGCCGATCCGCAACGGGAGAAATGCGTGAATTCGATCGAGAAACTGATCCGTACGATTCCTGACTATCCAAAGCCCGGCATCATGTTCCGGGATATCACGACGCTACTGGGCAACGCCGAGGGCTTGAAAACGGCAATTCGCGGCATGGCCGAGCCGTTTGAGGCCGAGAGTATCGATGCGGTGGCCGGTATCGAGGCCCGCGGTTTTATTCTGGGCGGCGCCATCGCCGACCGCCTCGGGTGCGGCTTCATCCCCATTCGCAAGAAGGGCAAGCTGCCCTGGAAGACGATCGGCCAAGAATACACCCTCGAGTACGGCGTCGATGTAATCGAAGTGCACGAAGACGCCGTCGCCGAAGGCCATCGCATTTTGATCGTCGACGACCTGATTGCGACCGGCGGAACTGCGGAAGCAGCCGTTAAACTTATTCTTCGGTCTGGCGGCCGCATCGTCGGCGCGACATTTATCATCGAGCTGCCGGATCTCGACGGCGTCAAGCGCCTCGATGCACTCGGCGTCAAAAGCCATTCCCTCGTCTCGTTTGGGGGCCACTGAGATGCCGCGCGCTTTGCCTGCCGAGCAAATGAGCGCCGCCCTGGCCGCGATAACGGCATGGCGCGTCGATCCAGACGAGCCGCCGCATTGTCCGGTATGCAGCGCGTCCGGTTTGATTGTCGTCGATCAGTCGTCGCGCCCTTACGCTGAATGGTATGCTCTGAGTTGCGCCGCCTGCGGCCTCGATGCAGCTGTCCAGATACCGTTGGCACCGCCCGTGCCAGGTGGCTTGAACTGAACGACGCACGCTCTGCATTGAGATTTGAACGTTACACTTCTGGAGCTTCATGAACATCAACGGCAAGCCGATGCGGACGATCTGGGTCAAGCCCGACGGCTTCCCCGTCGAGATCATCGACCAGACGGCGCTCCCGCACGCCCTGAAAATCGTTGCGCTGAAAACTTGTGACGACGCCGCTTACGCCATCCAGGCGATGTTGGTGCGCGGCGCACCGCTGATCGGCGTGACGGCAGCTTACGGCGTGGCCCTTGCGATGCGCGAAGATCCGACCGATGCCTCGCTCGAAGAAGCGATCACGACGCTTGCGGCGCAGCGCCCGACCGCCGTCAACTTGCGCTGGGCGCTGGACGAAATGCGCGTCGCGTTGACCGGCGTACCCGAGTCCGATCGCGCCCGCGCAGCCTTCAAACATGCCGCCAAGCTCGCCACGGATGATGTGGATGTGTGCCGCCGC
>JANOCZ010000087.1:0-3739 GCA_031412455.1 Hyphomicrobium sp.
CCTTGAACTCGTGATATGGACGGGCGAACACCTATCCAGGTCTAAGTCCAACATGCATCACTTCCACTACATCGACGGTCAGCTGCATGCGGAGGACGTCGCGATTGCGAGGATCGCCGCTGAGGTCGGGACGCCGTTCTATTGCTATTCGACGGCGACGCTCGTGCGGCACTACGAAGTGCTGGCGAAGGCGTTTTCGGGTCTCGACGCGCTGATCTGTTTCGCGGTCAAGGCCAATTCCAACCAAGCGGTGCTGGCGACGATGGCGCGGCTCGGTGCGGGCATGGATGTCGTCTCGGAGGGTGAGTTGCGGCGCGCAATGGCCGCGGGCGTGCCGGCGGCAAAGATTATTTTCGCGGGTGTCGGCAAGACGCGCGAAGAGATGGCTTATGCGCTCAGCCAAGGCATTCACGGTTTCAACGTCGAGAGCGAGCCGGAGCTGCTGGCGCTGAGCGAAGTTGCAGTTTCGCTTGGCCGACGTGCCAACATTTCCATTCGCGTCAATCCCGACGTCGATGCCAAGACGCACGCGAAAATCTCCACCGGAAAATCGGAAAATAAATTCGGCGTGCCGTTCGACGAGGCGCGCGGACTTTATGCCGAGGCGGCTCGACTGCCCGGCATCAAGGTGTGTGGCATTCACATGCACATCGGTTCGCAGATCACTGATTTGGCGCCGTTCCGCGACGCGTTCCGCTTGTTGCGCGAACTGGCGCTGGCGTTGAAGGCTGACGGGATCGCGCTCGAGCATCTCGATATCGGTGGCGGGCTGGGGGTGCCGTATCGCGGGCTCAACGACGTGCCGCCGCATCCCGACGCCTACGCCGCCGTCGTCAAAGAACATCTCGGCGATCTCGGATTGAAAATTGCGCTCGAGCCCGGCCGCATGATCGTCGGCAATGCCGGCATTCTGGTCAGCCGCGTCATCTACGTCAAAGAAGGCTTGGATCGCACATTCACGATTGTCGATGCGGCCATGAACGATCTGATCCGGCCGACGCTGTATGAAGCCTATCACGACATTTGGCCGGTAGACGATGCCAAGTCGACAATGGCCCCGGTGCAGCAAGACGTTGTCGGGCCGGTGTGCGAGACCGGCGATTTTCTGGCTGAGGACCGCGCTCTGCCGCCGTTCGAGGCGGGCGATCTCATCGCGGTCATGACGGCTGGCGCATACGGCGCGGTGATGGCATCGACCTACAACACCCGGCGGCTGGTGCCGGAGGTGCTTGTCAATGGCGCTGAGTATTGCGTGGTGCGTCCGCGGCAGAGTTATGACGAACTCATTGGCGCCGATACGCTACCGGCATGGCTTGCCGATCAAGTTCCCAAACGCGTTTGATTTTGGCGAAAGGCCACAGGAACGGCCGCCGATTGGGAGTGTTCACCCGATATCGTAATATGAAGGTGAACCGATATGAAACCAATCCTATTTGCAGCGGCTGCGGCCGTGCTTTTCAGCGTCACGCCGGCCTTGGCTCAGGGTCCGGCTTATCCGACGCCCGACAATAACTTGACGCGGACCGACGACGTCGATCCAGCCGATGCGCCGAACATGAACCTCGAATACGGGCAGCCCACCGACGACGACGACGTCGTGGTCGCACCGGACCCTGGCCCCGATGTGGTGATCGAGCCGCCGCTGGCGAGCGAGGTTTATCCCGAGTAATTACCCAAGCAGTCGAAGCGGCGGCCGGCAAACCTTGCATATTCTTAAGGTGCCCGCCGCTGCCTCCATGTTAGTTTGACCGGATGGCAGAACTCGACCCAAAGCCCGCCGATTTGACACGCGCTTTTGCGCGCAAGGTGCGCCTGTCAACATGGGCGCTGTTTTTTGAGCGTTTATGGCCGCGGCTGTGGGTTCTGATTGGGGTCGCGGCGTTGTTTGCGGCGGTATCTCTGCTCGGCGTTTGGCCGATCATCCCGGCTGCACTGCACGGGCTTTTGCTGGCGGCGTTTGTAGCGGCGGCGATTGCGGCGCTGATGTATGCTGGCCGCGTTCCTTGGCCGACGCGTGAGGACGCGGTTCGACGCATCGAGCGGCGGTCGGGCGTCGTTCACCGGCCCGCGTCTTCATACGAAGATACGTTGACGGGTCAGTCGCACAGTCCGGAGACTTCCGTTTTATGGACTGCGCATCGCGAACGCCTGCGTCGCGCAATCGCCAAACTCAAAGTCGGCAATCCCAGTCCTCGTGCCGATAAGTTTGATCCTCTTGCCGTGCGCGCCTTGGCGGTGCTGATCCTTGTCCCCGCGGCGTTGCTCGTGACCGGCAGTTTCTCGGACCGCTTAGCGTCAGCGTTTCGGTTCGGCGGAGGTGAAGCGCGTCCCGGTACACGGGTCGATGCTTGGATTACGCCGCCGCCCTATACCGCCGTGCCGCCTGTGCTTCTCGCGGACGGTTCCGATGTCGTCACGAAGCCCGAGGACAAGACGAAGTTGTTCGAAGTGCCCGAGCGCAGTTTACTGACGTTGCGCGGTACTGGGTTTGGCACTCCGGGCGTAACGCTCGAAATTCTCAGCGACGGCGCCACGGATGCCGTTATCGTCAAATCTGATCCGCCGAAGTCTGGCGATACGTCGGGGCTAGCCGAGGTCCGCTACGAGGTCAGAAAATCGGCACGTGTTCGGGCGCTATCGGGTTCGTCAGAATTGGCGCGCTGGACGTTCAGCATTATCCCCGATCAGTTGCCGAAAATTACGCTGGATAAGAATCTCGACCGCACGCCGCGTGGCTCGATGAAGCTTTCTTACAAAGCCGATGACGACTATGGCGTCGCATCGGCGGCGGCGAAGGTTCGTCAGGTGCGGCCTAAGGCAGCCGATCCGTCGAAAGCGTGGGCGCAAGCCAAGCCGTTGACAGGGCCGAGGCTGCCGCTCGAGCGTCCGCCGGTCTTGGCGCTCAAGTTGCCGCGGGCCGGTGCCAAGGCGGTTGAGGGATCAACGTTGCTGGAATTTGGTTCACACCCGTGGGCCGGACAAAAGGTTGAGCTGTGGCTTGAGGCGACGGACGTTGGCGGGCAGATCGGGCGCAGCGCGCCGGTCGAGATGGTTCTACCGGCGCGGCGTTTCAAGAAGCCGTTGGCGCGCGCCGTCATCGAGCAGCGGCGTAAATTGTCGGAGGATTCGCGCAATCGTCCGGCCGTCGCGCGGGCGCTTGCAGCGCTCACTCTGGAGCCCGAGGGGTTCATCGAGACAACCGGCGTGTATCTGGGATTGCGGTCAGTTTACAGCCGGCTCGAGCGTGAGACAACGCGGGCGGCGATCGGTGAATCGATCGAGCAGCTGTGGCATCTGGCGTTGACGATCGAGGATGGAAAACTTTCCGATGCCGAGCGCGCCTTGAAGGATGCGCAGGATAAGCTGTCAGAGGCGCTGCAGAAGGGCGCCGATGAGCAAGAGATCGACAAGTTAATTGCAGAGCTCAAAGCCAAGCTCAACGAATACCTGCAGGAAATGCAGAAGAACGCCGAGAAGGAAAATCCCGAAGGCGATCAGGGTCCGCAGCCTGGCGAGGAGCAACAACAGGAGCTCGGGCAGCAAGATCTCGATCAGATGATGAAGGATCTCGAGCGCAACGCCAAGGATGGCTCGCGCGAGGAAGCCGAGAAGATGCTGTCGGAGCTGCGCGAGCTCATGGACCGGTTGCAGGCTGAGACAAAAGAGAGCCGCGCCGAGAATCAGCGGGCAAAAGAGATGATGAAAAAGCTTGGCCAGCTCGACGATCTGGCTGGCAAGC
>JANOCZ010000088.1:0-6138 GCA_031412455.1 Hyphomicrobium sp.
ATTCCCTACGGCGCGCAAATCCTCATTGCGACCATCGGTGCGATCCTCGTCGTCATCTTAGCGCGCATTGTCAGTCGCTGACACGTAAATGCCCTCCTTCTCCACGCAGCGCCACGTCCCGTTCACGGCGGCGCAGATGTAAGCGCTGGTCGCCGACGTCGAGCGCTATCCCGAATTCTTGCCGATGTGCACCGGCCTTTTGGTTGAGAGCCGCGAAGCCGTGCCAGAGGGTGAAGATCTGATCGCTGAGATGAGCGTCGGCTACAAATCGATCGCTGAAACCTTCAAGACTCGCGTGCGGCTGCGCCCGGCGTCGCACACGGTCGAGGCGACTTATATCGACGGGCCGTTCAAATATCTCGAGAACCGCTGGCGGCTAATTGATGAGGCTAACGGCGGCTGCAGCGTCGATTTCTACATCGACTATGCGTTCAAGTCGGCGATGTTGGGCTTGCTCGCTGGAGCTGTATTCGATCAGGCGTTTCGCAAATTTACGGTGGCCTTCGAAGAGCGAGCCCGCAAGGTCTACGGACCTGTAGCTTGAGTTCGCGCGTCATTGGCTAGCGCGCGAAGTTCTTCGCATTGCTCAGTCCTATCACCGTGCTCAGGCCCTTTACGTCCTTCAAAATAGCGCTTTGAAAGTCGGCGCCGGTGATATCTGCGCCGCTCAAGTCAGCGCCGGTCAGATCGGCGTTGCGCAGCACGGCGTCCTTCAGGTTCGCTCCCGTCAGGTCGGCGAACGTCAACAGGGCGTGGGTAAAATCAGCGCGCGTGAGGTTGGCTCGGGCGAGATTGGCGCTCGCCAATTCGGTGCGCCAGATTTCCTCGATGAAGCCTGTTCTTCCAAACGGCGCGCACGTCGCGTCGGTAAAGTCCGCGCCTTCGAAGTTGGCGCGCGTGAAGCGGCCGAACAGTTTGGCGTGGCGAAAATTGACGTTCTTGAAGCTTGGCGCTTCGGCTGCGGTTGCAGTGAGCGTCGAGAAAACGGACGGCCGCAAGAGCCGCGCGCCTTCGAGGCTCGCACCGTCCAAACGCGATCCGACCAAGACCACGCGGTCAAGATCGGCGCCACTCAAGTCGGCGCCCGACAGATCGGCTTGGCTCAAATCAGCGCCGAACATGTTGGCTTTGACGAGCAGCGCACGTTTAAAGTCGAGGCCGGCTAGATCAAGGCGCGCCAAATTTTCTCCACTGAAATCGGGACGCGCGCCGGCCTCGGTTTTGAATAAGCGGCTGGTCACGTCGCGCGCGGTCAGCTCGGCTGCGCACAAGGGGCCGGTTGTCACCAACATCAGCGCCAAAATCGCCAGCGGGAAGGTCCGCGATCGTGTCACTCAATCGCCTCCGACAGCAATCTGATCGCTTCGCGCACACTCTCCATGCGCACGTCGCTGCGGGTCGCTGACGTGAAATTGAACCGTTGCGCTGTCGCCATTGCCCCACGTTTCTGCGCGGCCAGATACACGAGACCGACCGGCTTTTGCGGTGTGCCGCCACCTGGCCCCGCAATTCCCGTTACCGCGATTACGAGGTCGGCGGCTGAATGTTTCAGCGCGCCGTCGGCCATCGCCACCGCGACCGCTGCGCTGACGGCACCGTGGCGATCGATAACGGCCTGAGGCACGCCGAGCATTTCGACCTTCGCTCTATCGGAATAGGTGATGAAGCCGCGCTCGACGACGTCGGACGCGCCGGCGATCTCAGTCAGCACCGCGGCGATCATGCCGCCGGTACAGCTTTCCGCCGTTGCAAGCCGCAAGCCTTTTGCCCTGCATTGTTGGAGCAGGGCCGTGACGCTGGTGATCAGGTCATCGGCAAACATCGCCACACTCACAGTTGACCGGCATAACCCGCCGAACGCCCGCCTTGAACCACCGCACAAAAGACTTCGGGGAGCGCTTGGGCGAAGCGCTCCCCGGTAACGTATCTAGAGAGAGGAAGAAGTGCAAACCGCGGCGCTGATTAAGCCGCGATCAAGGCCTCGGCCTGGGAGAGCAAGCCATCGAGGACTGAGCGACTATCGGAACCCATGGCCCCGACGGTCTTTTTCTGGGCGTCCAACCAAATCGGATAGGCATCCCTCAACACGGCCTGGCCTTTGGGCGTCAGGTGCAAGCCGCGTCCACGCCGGCCGGCGGGGGGATCCATAATGATGTGGCCGAGTGCGAGCAGGCGCTTCAAGTTGCGCGACAAGGTCGATTTTTCGATATCGAGGTCGTGGCCGATCTCGACAGCAGTGATTGCATCACGCGAGGCAAGCTGAGCCAACAGCGTATACTGGCTGCCGGTGATGCCGAGTGGGCGCAAGGCATCGTCGTAGACGCGCGTGACGATACGCGACAATTGGCGAACGCGGGTCGCGAGGCATGAATCTGACGCGGCTTCAGCGATGGCACCGATGGCGGCATCGGACGGGCGTTTGTCGAGGTTCTGAGGCATGATGTTCATGTCGGCTCCCGCAGTGGTCGTGGCAATACAACCACGTACCTTGCTTTGATGCCGCGATTCTCCCGGTCCGGTCAACGATAAGACCGTGGCTTAATCGCATCGGCGTAGGGCAACATCTCTATTTGACGGGCAACGACACGGTCGCCGAGGCCATTGCGGCTATTCCCTCGCGCCTTCCCGTGAAGCCCAGTCCCTCAGTCGTTGTCGCTTTGACCCCGACGCGATCAACTGAGAGCCCCAGCGCTTTGCCGATGACAGCTTGCATCGCTACGCGGTGCGGGCCGATTTTTGGCGCCTCGGCCAAAATGGTGATGTCGACGTTGACGATGCGGCCGCCGCGGCTGCGAATGCGCTGGGCCGCGTCTTCGAGAAACAAAATCGATGCCGCGCCGCGCCACTTTTCATCTGACGGTGGGAAGTGCTGGCCGATATCGCCGTCGCCGATCGTGCCCAGCAGTGCGTCGGTCAGGGCGTGCAACGCGACGTCGGCATCGGAGTGGCCTTCGAGCGCGTGTGTGTGTGCGATCTCAACGCCACCGAGCCACACGCGATCGCCCGCCGTGAAGCGATGCACGTCGAAGCCGGTGCCGGTGCGCGTTTCAAACTGCACCTGATTGCCGAGGCGCGCCTGTGCCATGTCGATGTCCTCAGCCGTCGTGAGTTTCAAATTCAGATCCGACCCGGGCGTCAGGGCGACCGCGATCCCGGCCCATTCGGCGAGAGCTGCATCATCGGTCATACCAGCTTCGCCTTGGGCCAACGCGCGGCGATGCAGATCGAGAATGACGGGCAAGTGGAAGCCTTGCGGGGTTTGCGCGCGCCACAGATGAGCGCGCGGCAGCGTGCGCGCAATGTTGCCGCCGGGTGCTTCCTCCTTCAACGTATCGGTCAACGGCAGTGCAGCAATCGCGCCCGGCGATGAGTCCAGCGCGGCGATCACCCGCGCGATGACGTCTGCTGAAACGAACGGGCGGGCAGCGTCGTGAATAAGAACTCGGTCGAAGGTGTTGGCGGTGCTCACCGCTTCGAGGCCGAGCCGCACTGAGTCCTGCCGGGTCGGGCCGCCAATCACCGGCGGCAGTAATTTGCAATGGCTGGCCTGGAAAGCGGCGTCGTAGAGCGCGCGGTCGTCGGCGTGAATGACAATTGCGACGGCTTCGATCGCTGGGTGGTCAAGAAACGCTGTGGCTGTTCGCGCTATTACAGTCTCGCCGCCCAGCTGCAGATATTGTTTGGGCAGCTGGACTTCGGGGCAGGTGCGCCCGGCCCCCGCTCCTGAGCTGGCGGCCCGGGCTCCGCGCCCAGCGGCAACGATCAATGCAACTGTCCGCAACCGTGCGTCCTCCGTCGTGCGTGTGCCGGTGCCTAACCCCACCGCGTCAAAACGGCAACGGACAAATGCTTGGAAGGCCTTGCGAAACGTCAAAGCCAAAACTAAACTGCACATTAGTCAGGCAGAAACATTAACGCCCAAAATATGAGCAGTCACGCATGAGTTCGTTTACGGCGGTCATCGGTTCCGCAGATACCAAGATCGTCGCGCTCGCTCCTATGTCCGGCGTCACCGACCTGCCGTTCCGCCGCCTCGCGCACCGCTTGGGTGCTCCGCTTGTCGTGTCAGAAATGATCGCCAGCGAAGAGCTCGCCCGCAATCGCGCCGACGTCGTGCGCCGCGCCGAGGGCCGGGAGCTTGCCCCCTTTGTCATACAACTCGCTGGTCGTGAAGCGCATTGGATGGCAGAGGGCGCACGCATTGCTGAGAGCAAAGGTGCGGGCGTCATCGACATCAATATGGGCTGTCCGGCAAAGGAAGTGACCGGCAAGCTCTCGGGGTCGGCGTTGATGCGCGATCTCGATCATGCCCAAGAGCTGATCAAGGCCGTGGTGGCGGCGGTTACCGTTCCGGTCACGCTCAAGATGCGTTTGGGCTGGGACGATCAAAGTCGCAACGCTGCTGACTTGGCCCGGCGTGCCGAAGCCGAAGGCGTCAAACTTCTTACCGTGCATGGCCGCACGCGCTGCCAGTTTTTCACCGGCCGTGCCGACTGGGCCGCTGTCGCGCCAGTCGTTGCGGCCACATCGCTGCCAGTCCTCGTCAACGGCGACATTCTCAATCCGGGCGATGCTCGAGCCGCCTTGGACGCGTCGGGCGCGGCGGGGGTCATGATCGGTCGCGGTGCTTACGGCGCGCCGTGGATGCCAGCGCGCATTTCACAGGCGCTCAATGACGGCCGCGATCCGGGCGATCCATCGCTCGACGTCCAGCGCGATATCGCCTTGGAGCACATCGAGGCGATGTTCACGCATTACGGCGGCACGCTCGGTATCAAGAATGCGCGCAAGCACATCGGCTGGTATCTGGCGAGCAGCGGTTGCCCCCAAGCTGTGATGAAAGCGTGGCGGAGCCGTTTGTGCACCGAGTGGGACGCCGCGCAGGTGCTCGCCGGGCTATCTGAATTCTATGCGAGTGGGGACGCGATCGCCGCATGAACAGCAAGCTTTCGCTCGCCGGCCGGAACAACGCGGGCACGCCGCGTTCATCGCAGCTGCCAGAGATCGACAGCGAAACTCTGCTCAGCGCGCTGCCCCATCCGATCCTGATGATTGCCAGTGACGGCGCAATCGTGTTTGCCAATTCGGCAGCAGAAGTTTTCTTCACGATGAGCGCCGCCAGTCTGAAGCGCAGCCACATCGCCGACGTCGTGGCCTTTGGTTGTCCGCTGCTCGCCCTCGTCGAACAAGTGCAGGCGACATTGACGACCGTCAACGAGTACGGCCTTGAGATTGCTTCGCCGCGCATGTCGCAGCCGAAATTGATCGACGTCTACGGCGGTCCGATGCCGGATGACCCGCGCATCATGTTCTTGATGCTCCAGCAACGCACGATGGCGCAAATGATCGAGCGCCAGCTGACCCATCGGGCTGCGGCCCGTTCGGTGTCAGGCATGGCTGGAATCCTCGCCCACGAAATCAAGAATCCGCTCTCGGGCATTCGCGGTGCGGCCCAACTTCTCGAGCCGGCGCTATCGGATGATGACCGCGCGCTGGCCCAGCTGATCGTCTCTGAAACCGACCGCATTTGCAGTCTCGTCGATCGCATGGAAGTGTTTGGCGACGAGCGCCCGATCGTCAAGGATGCCGTCAATATCCACGATGTTCTGAACCATGTCCGGCGGATTGCCGAGAGCGGGTTTGGCCGCGGCGTCCGTTACATCGAGGACTACGATCCGTCACTGCCGGCGGTGCTCGGCAATCGCGATAAGCTGGTCCAAGTTTTTCTGAATCTTATTAAGAACGCGGCCGAAGCGGTGGACAGTAAAGGTGAGGGCGGGCGCATCACGATGCAGACCGCGTTCCGGCCCGGTGTTCGGCTGGCGGTCGCGGGTTCTGATACGCGTATCAGCCTGCCACTGATGATCCAGATCGAAGATAACGGCGTTGGCATTCCAGACCATCTCAAAGCGCACTTGTTCGACCCGTTCGTGACGACGAAACCTACGGGTACGGGTTTGGGCCTCGCGCTCGTCGCCAAGATCATTTCTGACCACGGCGGCGTCATCGAGTGCGACAACGAACCGAAACGAACCGTCTTTCGCGTCTTACTGCCCATGCAGCAACGCCCACGCACGTCCGCCGCCGACAACGTCTAGAGGAACACCGATGGCTCGAGGCACGGTTCTAATTGCCGAC
>JANOCZ010000089.1:0-5616 GCA_031412455.1 Hyphomicrobium sp.
ATCGGACGCACCGGCGGCAATCCGAGAACGTGGCTGACCTCGCCCCAAAGTTCCTCGGCAATGATTTCCGGTTCCGCATCCTCCGATTCCCGGCTCCACGACGGCGAAGCATGGATGACGATACTTTCGCCGCGACTTGCCCGGCTGGGCTTAGTGTTGTTTCGCGCGATCCAGCGAATGACTTCGGACATATCCGAAAACACATCCTGGTCGGGCAGAATTCTTTCCTCGAGACGCACCATCAGCGCCCAGCACGGCATCATGCGCACACGAGCCAGCGGTTGTGAAATTTCCTCGACGCGGCCGAGCAGCAAGCGCGCTTGCGGGGCCGGCACGGCCACGGCAACGGCGTGGAAAGGTCCAACCGACGTCTCATCTTCGAACCAGACGTGCCAGCCTTTGTCCTTGCGATCGAGCGTATGAACTTTACGCCCGGTGTGGATGCGCACGCTCTCGGCTAACGGCCGCACGATCGATGCCATACCGGGGGTGCCGACGTACCACGGCAACATCTGCCCCGCGCCCTCTTCGCCGTTGATCTGGGTCCGCGGATTCCATCGCGCCGAATACCCAAGCCCCGCAACTTCTTCGAGATAGGATTTGAAATCTTTGGTGCGTGCCGTGACGTACTGCGCGCCGTGATCAAAGGTTTCCGTGCCGATGCGAGCCGTCGCCATACGGCCGCCGATCATGCGATCCTGCTCGAAAACTTCGACGAAAAAACCAGCTCGGCGAAGCGTGCGTGCGCACGACAGCCCTGCAAGTCCAGCCCCGATAACCGCTGCTCTTTTCGTCACGTAGTGAATACCGGTTGAAGGGTGGCAGCCGCAGCAATGCGCGCGACGAGCTTAGCCGACGAATGACCAGTATTAACCATTATAGTAAAACGCTTGCCGAATGATGAATTAGTCATCGATTATTCGAGCTCGCGGGCAGTTTGAACGCTTATTTGCCTATTTATTGAGCGTTATCATCCCGCAAGCGACGCGTGCGCCGGCGCCGCCGTCGGGCTCCGATTCGTAATCATCGCGCTTTTCTTGGACAACAATGGTTGCGCCATCGGCATCGAACAGGCCATCCTCGGCCTCGGCGCTGAGCGTCAGAAATGGGCTCAGCAGTTCGACGGTCACGGTGCCGTCGGCAGCGGCATAGATGTTCGGGAGATCGCCCGCCATCGGCCCCTCGTCATGCAAAAACCCGTGCTTCGCGCCGAGAGGATTATGGATCCCACCCGCGCTGGCGAAATCGCCTTCGCACTTGCCGGTTTCATGGATGTGGATCGCGTGCGGCCCGGGCGCCAATCCTTTGAGCGAAAGGTTGAGCAGCACACCGGCCGTACCTTCCGTTAAAGTTGCAATTCCCGCGTCCGTCCCGTCGGCGAGCTTCAGCGTCGCAGTGGCCGTCTCTCCCACTGCCCACACGGATGAACTGTATAGAACTGCTATACCCAAGCCCCAGACCGCCGAACGCAAACCGCGCATATGCAACTCCCTCGCCCAACTCGAGCGGACTATAGTCGTGAAATCGTCTGCGGCTAGCCCGTGTTCGAAAAACACTCCGTGAACGTCATCTCGTCGCCACAGCTCGTCGTCCTCAGTTCACCTCGGCAAGACAACCCAAGTATCAAGATCGAGAACCACCCCCTCGGCATAGTCGCCGGAAGCCGTTTTAAGCGGCAGCGCCGAGCAATCCATGTTCTTAACGCCGACCATGCGGACACGCAGCGCGCCGACGTCGTGGCGTCCCGTGATCGGCGCTTTCTCGAGAATTTCCGACCAGGCGTAAATCGTATCGCCGGCGAACGTCGGCGCCACATGCCGGCCACCGTTGATGGCCGCAAGATGAAACGCGTTGCCAAGCCCGTTATAGGACAGAGCGCGAACCAGCGAGATGACAACACCCCCATATACGATGCGCTTGCCGAACCGGCCCTTTGATTCCGTATGCAGATTGAAATGCACCTTGGCCGTATTCTGATAGAGGCGCGTCGCAGTTTGGTGCTCCGCCTCCTCCAGCGTCATGCCATCGACGTGGTCGATTT
This sequence comes from Hyphomicrobium sp., assembly GCA_031412455.1. Taxonomy (GTDB): domain Bacteria; phylum Pseudomonadota; class Alphaproteobacteria; order Rhizobiales; family Hyphomicrobiaceae; genus Hyphomicrobium_B. The sequence goes on from JANOCZ010000089.1 coordinate 2,042, forward strand.
TCTCGCCAGCTTCATAATCGCCCCACCGGTAAACGGAACCTGACAGGTCGGTGTCGTATTTCGCTACGTCGAGCACTGGCACCCCGGCTGCAAGGTCAGCTGGATCAACCCGGTCCGGCAGCTTAGGAACAATGGGTTCGGGCGGCAGCGACGCCTTATCCCGCTTCCTTACCATGACCCACCGGCAATACTCGAGCACCACATCGCCGTTCTGATTATAGCCGCGTGACCGCACGTAGACCGTTCCGGTTTCGCCGTTGGAATTCTCCTTGAGGCCGATAACTTCGGACACGGCCGTCAGCGTATCGCCGGGATAAACCGCTTTTAAAAACCGGCAATCGGCATAACCGAGATTGGCGATTGCGTTGAGCGAGATCTCAGGCGTTGTTTTGCCGAACACGACATGGAATGTCAGCATGTCGTCCAGCGGCGCCCGCGGATACCCAAGCTGCTTGGCGAATTGATCCGATGATTGAACCGCAAATCGCGAGCCGTAGAGCGCTGTGTAAAGCGCCACGTCGCCGTCGGTTACCGTTCGCGGCGTCGCGTGTTTTAAAGTCTGGCCGAAGCGGAAGTCTTCGAAAAAGTTTCCAGAGTTGGTCTTAGTACCGCTCATTTGCGCCGCCCATGTTGCCGCTTTTCAAGCCATCGTTGACGTCAATAGCCAGCCGTCGTTGTCCCGATGTCGGACAGCAATCGCAACCCCTTGAGGGTGCGGCAAACGCGGCTCTCACCACCGCCCGCAAAAGCGCGTCACGGCCGTGCACTGGACAAGACCACCACCGAAGTCATGGGGCCGGCAACGAACCGATCGGTCGACGACTCGAACGCGATGCACCCCCTGGCTCAACAAGAAGCCACGGACATCGGCGGCTTGATTGCGTACGCTGTTAACGGCAATTGCGCGCGCGGCGCCGGGCCCAAACGCCGTACCCTGCGCCATCGCCTCATCACACCGCACGGCTTTTCGCACGACGGGCGGATCGTGACTGGCACAGCCACCAACGATAACCGCGAAACCGGCGGCAAACACAAACTTTGCTGAACTCATGAACGAAGCAGCCTTTACGAACGATCGCCCCGCGGCCGTCTCAGCCGGCACGCGAGACTGCGCCGGCGAGTAAGCATCCCCGCGGCGATAAGCTCGCGGCTTCCCGGCCTTTTTGCGGCCCGATAGCGGCGCTGCTGCGTCTAAAACCAGGGCTCTTCTGTCTTGGACCGGCTAGCGATCGCGTCTGCGATTGCCGCGACCCGTTTGGCCATCACAAGATGCAGCCGCTCTACCATTTTGCCTTCGACAGTGATGACGCCCTTGCGCGCATTCTCCGGCTCCGCGAATGCCTTGATGATTTTTTGCGCCCAGTTGACTTCGTCTTCGGTCGGCGAAAAGATTTCGTTGCACGGCGCGACTTGCGCTGGATGAATGAGCGTCTTGCCGTCCATACCCAGCGTACGTCCATGTTCGCATTCAGCACGGAACCCAGCGTCATCCTTGAAATCGTTGTAGACGCCGTCGATCACGTCGAGCCCGTAAGCCCGCGCTGCAACCAGCGTCATCGCCAGCCACGGCACGACCGCAAACCGCTGGTTGCTCGACCGCGCCCGGCTCTCTTTCAACAGATCATTCGTGCCAAGCACAAAGCACGACAGGCGATTATCAGGGTCGGGTCCGCAGGCCGCGATCTCGCGCGCGTTGATGACCCCCATTGGCGTTTCGATCATCGCCCACAACCGGATGTGGTCCGCGGCCCCTGACGCCTTCACAACTTTGGCCGTGCCGATGATATCGCCCGGCTGCGAAACTTTGGGCACCAGGATCGCATGGGGCGCAGCGTTGAGCGCCGCGTGCAAATCGGCCATTCCCCACGGCGTTTCGATCGGATTGACGCGCAGGATGATCTCGCGCGAACCAAAGCCGCCCTGGCGTATCGCTTCCATCGCCTGAACGCGTGCCTGTTCCTTGTTGGACGGCGCGACCGAGTCCTCTAGATCGATGATGATCGCGTCTGCGGCGAGCGACTGAGTTTTTTCGAGTGCCCGGGCGTTGTCCCCTGGAACATAAAGGATGCTTCGACGAGGTCTTAACGTCATAGATATTTTCCCGCTGCTGATGGTGCAGCGCAATATCGCATAGTTCGCGAGGTTTTCGAAGTGCACTTTCGATCTGCTGAGGCAGTGCGCTTTTGAAGCCTTGCGCCGAGCCCGCGTAACCCTGAAAAGATCGCCTGATCTCTAAGTTGGTCGGCGAGGAAATTTTGAATGATTGACAAGCCTCGCGCCGAAAAATCTCCACTGACCACCGAGGCGAAAGCCGGCCTGACCCTAACTGCGGCGGCAGTCTTGGCCCTCCTTGTGGCCAATTCCGGTTGGGCACCTTACTATTTCGAAGCCCTCGACCAACGGCACACTGTCGGGATCGCGCCCTACGCGCTCAACAAAACGCTCCTTCACTGGATCAACGATGGTCTGATGACGATTTTCTTCTTCGTCGTCGGTCTCGAAATCAAGCGCGAAGCCGTGTTGGGCGCGCTGTCCCACCGCAAAACAGCAAGCCTCCCGGTCATTGCCGCTGTCGGCGGAATGCTGATCCCCGCATTGATCTATGCAGCCATCAACTTTGACGACCCGACGGCCCTCAGAGGTTGGGCGATTCCCGCCGCAACCGACATCGCCTTCGCGATGGGCGTGCTAGCCCTGCTGGGCGATCGCGTGCCAGTCTCGCTGAAATTGTTCCTGCTTGCCTTAGCCATCATCGACGATCTGGGCGCAATCCTCATTATTGCATTCTTTTATTCGAGCGATCTGTCGTGGTCCTCTCTGGGCCTCGCGGGCTTGGGCCTGCTTGCACTGTGGGCGCTGAACCAGCGCCACGTTCTGCGACTTTGGCCCTATCTTGCGATCGGAATTTTTGTGTGGCTCTGCGTTTTGAAGTCGGGCATTCACGCCACGATTGCCGGAGTGGCAACGGCGATGATGATCCCGATTGCCGGCCCCAAGGGCTCGACGCAGCGCCCGCTCGAGACGCTCGAACACGCGCTGACGCCTTGGGTCAACTTCGCGATTTTGCCAATATTCGCCTTTGCCAACTCGGGCGTCAGCCTGACCGGAGTGACGGCATCGCAATTGGCAGCACCCGTGCCGCTCGGCATTGCGCTTGGCCTCCTCGTGGGTAAACCGATCGGCATTTACGGCTTCGCCGTTGCTGCAATCCGGGCCGGCGTCTCACAGATGCCCAAGGGCGCTAGTCATACACAGATTTTGGGCGTCGCCGTACTTGGCGGTATCGGCTTCACGATGAGCCTGTTCATCGGCAATCTGGCTTTTCCAGACCCCGCCCGCGCCGTCGATCTGCGGATTGGCGTATTGACAGGATCGCTGCTGGCGGCCCTTATCGGCTATGTTATCCTAAGTCGCGCCCATCAAGGGTCCGCGTTCAAGCGTTGAACTTAAAACTTTCGCAGCCCCGTTTTATTGCCACTTCAATCCCACACAGAGAAGCCCATGAGCAGTTTTCCCGAGATCCTCGTCGACCGTTTCCGTCGCTTTAAACACCGGCACTTTGCCCCCAACGCTGA
>JANOCZ010000090.1:0-2486 GCA_031412455.1 Hyphomicrobium sp.
ATCGGCAGCGTTGCGATCAGGGCGTTGCGACCGCTTTCGCGTCCTTTGACCCTGCCTTTAACTTAGTCGCTTGCGGTGCTGGTATGCCCTCATCGCCGACGACCGATGATAACTCGTACAAATCGCGCTGGCCCACGTAGAGCACGAAATCATGCTCTTTCATGTAGGCGCGGGCTTTGGCGATATTCTCTTTCTTGACCAGATACTCGACCACGAAAACGCGCTTGCCTTTGATTTTCGAGTCATCCAGCAATTTCGTCGAGTGCGTGATGTCGCCTGAGGGGTTGCCCACTTCCTTGTGGCTAATGCCATAGACCAAGTCTTCTTTCACGGTTGCGTCAATCGCCTCGATGTAATCGGGCTTGTCCAGCAGCTCCTCGGCATTTTGCGCAAGAATGACAGCATCAGGATTCTTAGCGCGCATGTACTGGGAAATGCGCTTGACGAGATCAACCATCTGAACGCGCCTGTGGTCTGTATCGCCGAAGTAGTAATACGCATCGACCCGATCGATCGAGACGCCGTCGAAGCCCGCGTCCATGATGCGGTCGATCAGCGATTCCGGTTGGCCGTAAATGATGCCCTGCCATTCCGGATCCCAATACCTGACGATGAAATCGCCCTTCCAATCCTTATCGGCTTTGTAGACCCATGACGGGGGCGTTTTATTCCACTCGGGCTTCCAATAGTAACGGAAGTCCTCGGCCTCACCGGCACTGAAATAAGAGATCACGAGGCGGCGCGAGCCATCCGGCTTTCTCTTCATGCTCTCGACTTGCGCGCGCGTTAGGCGGATCTCTTTGCCATCAGGAAACATGGAGCTGTCGATGATCACCATGTCAAAAGGTGAGGCGACGATCTTGTCGATCTTATCCTGACTGACATCTTTGAGCTGGTAGGCCCAGGTTTTGACGCCACTCAAGAGGGATCCGCGCTCAGCGGCGCCGGCTGGGGGTGTTGCGATGGAGGATGCCGCGCAGATCGCGAGTATCGCCGCGAGGGCACGTGAATTTCTCTTCATACGCATTACTCCGGTTGCAGGTGGCTATATGCTAGCGCTGCCTTATTACCGGTCAGTTTTGCTTACAATTGGGTCGTGAACAAGCGGCGAAAGCACTCAAGGTTTACGCCATCCATTTACCACGAGGTTCCCGGCGGACACTCCTTTGTCGTGCGCTCTGGTGTGCCGACTTCGGTTCTTAGATTGACGGGTTGAGTGGGATCCTGACCATCCAGCGCCCGCGTTTCGAATGCCGGTACGATGCCGCGTTGCCTGAGTTCGAGAGCGGTTTGATTGATGTGCTTAGCGTTCACTAAATACTCGACGGCGAAGACTGGTTTGCCATCCTGCTGCAATTGTTCAAGCAGTTGGGTAGAGTAGGCAATGTCTGCGGGTGAATTTCTTTTGGCCGTTTCAGTTGCGCCGTGCAGCAAACTTTCTTTGCCTAGCCCATCGATAACCAAGCGATAGTCGGAGTCATTAAGAAGCGACTCGGCGTTCTGCGGGATGACGAGGAAACCTGGCTTTACGCTTCGCGCAGTGGACGCGAGTTCGGCGACATGTTCGATCATTTCGCGTCGCGCGGTTGGACGCTCCTTTTCAAAGGTCTCGTAAATGTCGACGCGATCGAGATAGACGCCATCAAATCCAGCGGCAATGATCCGGCGCAGATAACTGTCGGGTGCGCGGATGTTGATGTTCTTCCAACCGGCGGTCCAGTAGCGAACCCTGTGCGCTTTTGGCCAAGCGCAGTTTTCTTCGCCCAACCAATCGGGCGGCGATTTCTTCCAGTTTGCGTCCCAATAGTAGCGGAACTCTTCCGACTCACCGACGGAGAGATAAGCGACAACAAGCCGAGGCTTGCCGTCAGGGCGCTTCTTAAGTCGGGCAACGTCGTTTGCTGACAAGGGCGCTTTGCCTGCCTGCTTGGCGTAGTCGATGACCAGCAAATCCGACGTGTCGGCTGCGAGTTCGTCAACGTCGATCCGGTCGAGCTGATAACGCCAGGACTGGGCTTTTGCCAACGGCCGGTGCATGGAGCCGTTCGCAAAATAGCGCGCGGGATCCCCGCGGGATGGCCAGGTTGCCGCAAAAATGGATACTAAAACGACTGAGCCAACGATCCAAAGATACTCACGAGACATTTCAGATAACCGTTCCAATATGGCAGCGATAAGCGCGGAGTGGGGTGCACGTCACGTTCAAGAGGATGCAACGCGCTATTTGGCATTCAGTTCTCTTGATAAATATTCGTCGCGGCGGCACAACGATCGAGACGCCCCGACCCCACATTAAAAACGGATCTCAATTATGTCAGCGCTGCGCGCCGATGACGCTGCCGATCACCTTTTGACCTTGCGCGATTGGTGGCGGTACGGGACGACGCAATTTCATAAGGCCGGATTGGTTTTCGGTCATGGGACATTCACGGCAGAAGACGAGGCCGCTTTTCTACTGTTGTCGGCTTTAGAGTTGCCGGTGGATT
>JANOCZ010000091.1:0-4712 GCA_031412455.1 Hyphomicrobium sp.
CGACACCGAAACGCGCCGCTTCGTCATCATCGACAGTCCCGGCCATGAACAGTACACCCGTAACATGGCATCCGGCGCATCTCACGCCGACGTCGCCATCCTTCTGGTCGACGCCCGCGCTGGCGTCAAAAAACAAACCAAGCGGCACGCCGCAATTCTGGATTTGACAGGAGTCAAACGCGTCGTCTTGGCCGTCAACAAGATGGACCTTGTCGGCTACTCCGAAGATGTGTTCCGCAAAGTCGAAGCCGACTTCCGCACGCTGTGCTGGAAATTCGGCTTTTGGGACGCGACCGCAATTCCGCTCTCAGCCGTCTACGGCGACAACGTCTCGACCAAATCCGATGCGATGCCGTGGTACACGGGACCGCACCTCCTCGAGCATCTCGAGAAAGCCCCAAGCCGGGGTACGGCATCGAGCGGAGCGTTCCGCTTTCCAGTCCAAACCGTCCTGCGCGACGGCCAGGATTTTCGTGGGCTGGCCGGCACCGTCAGCTCGGGCTCGATCAATGTCGGCGACAGTGTGACGGACGCTCTCAGCGGCCGCAGCGCCAAGATCATCCGCATCGCCACGATGGACGGCGACCTCAAATCCGCAACCTCAGGCCAAGCCGTGGCCCTTCAGCTCGATATTGATATCGACGTGTCACGCGGTGCAGTGCTGTCCGCGTCAGAAATGCGCCCCGTCGCGGCTTTGACTGTCGAAGCGCGCCTTGTCTGGCTGTCGGAGACGCCGTTCGATGCTCGCGCCGGGTACCTGCTGCGCACCGTCACCGACCTCGTGCCGATCTCGACACTCGAAATCAAAGCCTTGCTCGATTTGGAGACGATGTCCTCGCGCCCATCGACGCATTGTGACGTGAACGATATCGCGGTTGCAAAAATATCGCTCGGCCGTCCAGCCGCCATCGACGTCTTCGCCGACATCGCCGAAACCGGCACCTTGATGATCGTCGATGCGATCACGGGCGCTTCGATTGCCGGCGGCGTCGCAACCTCGGTCAACGCCAAAAGCGAAATCTTGGGGGATGGTCACTTCGTCTTGACGCGCGAGATGTTGGCCAATGGACTGTGCCGCGATCTCTCACTGAGTTCGACGGACCGTGAGGAGTTCATGCGCCGCGCCAACGAAGCGGCAATCCTCCTGCGCGCAGCAGGTGTCTCGGTCGCGATCGAGCCCCCGCCGATGGTCGACGACGGCATGGACCCCGGCCTCTAACCAATTTCTCAGTGGTCGTCGGCGCTCTCTTCAGCAGGAATTTTACGCCATGTGGGAAGACATTTTGCTCTACGTGGCGGTTGGCTTCGCTGCGCAGATGATCGACGGCGCTATTGGTATGGCCTATGGCGTGACCTCGTCCTCGGTCCTGTTGACGCTTGGCATTCCACCGGCAACGGCGAGCGCCTGCGTACACGCCGCCGAAACTTTCACAACCGCTGTCTCCGGCTTCTCACACTGGAAATTCGGCAATGTGGATTTTAAACTCGTTCGCCGCTTGGCGTTGCCAGGTGCCATCGGCGGCGCGGTGGGCGCATACGTTTTGACCAGCATCGACGGCAATCTGATCAAACCCTACATTGCCGGATATCTGTTGCTCATGGGACTTTTCATTTTGTGGAAAGCCTTTCGCCAGAACATCACCCCGTCTGAGCCGCCGAAACGAGTTTCCGTACTCGGCCTCGTTGGCGGCTTCATGGATTCAATCGGCGGTGGCGGCTGGGGTCCGATTGTCACAACAACGCTGATCGGCAGCGGCACGGCCCCCCGCTATGCCATCGGCTCGGTGAGCCTGTCTGAGTTTTTCGTAACGTTCACGATTTCAGCGACTTTCCTAATGACCATCGGTCTTGAGCTTTTTCCCATCATCGCCGGTCTGATCGTTGGCGGCGTCATCGCCGCACCGTTCGCCGCCTTGGCGACGAAGCACCTTCCCGACAAGACTTTGATGCTGATCGTCGGGCTCGTAATCGTGATCTTGAGCCTTAGAACCATTCTGACCGCACTGCGCTAGCTTGCACCTCACGCCGTTCTCACCTACTCAAGCCTGCCCCTCAGAATGGTCGAACCTATCAAATATGCTGGACACATCACTCCTAGACGCTTGGCCGATGATTGTGTCTGGAGGATTCCTCGTTGGATTTCTGGTGGGCATGACAGGTGTCGGTGCGGGTTCGCTCATGACGCCATTCCTGATCACGCAGGTTGGCATCGGCCCGACGATTGCGGTCGGCACCGACCTGCTGTTCGCCTCGATAACGAAAGCCTCTGCCGCCCTTCCGCATCACAACTTTGGTAACGTGAATTGGCGCTTGGTCGGGTGGTTGGCAGCTGGCAGCGTACCGGGCGCTTTCGCGATGCTGGGCCTGTTGCACTACTTCGACCCCGACACAGTCGCCATGGGCCGCCTAATCAAGATTGCGCTTGTCGGTGCTTTGGTCTTGAGCTCCCTCGCCATTGTGATCTTTCCCTATATCACAGCCAACGCCGCCCCGGTCCAAGACGCCTCCGAAATCACGGTGCGCCGTCTCTCCACATTGTTATTGGGCGTCCTATTGGGATCGATCGTGACACTGACATCGGTTGGCGCCGGCGCGATTGGCGTCGTCGTGCTGACGCTGCTTTATCCGACTTTGCTCACCCGGCGCCTGATCGGGACAGACATCGTCCACGCCGTACCGCTGACCTTGGTCTCAGGGCTAGGCCACCTCTCGATGGGTAATACCAACATCACCTTGCTGGCCATGCTGCTTGTCGGCTCACTGCCGGGCATTGCCCTGGGCTCACGCGTGACGGGCAAGCTGCCCGACTGGCTCCTGCGCATCGCCCTGGCGTTGATTTTGTGTTTTGCCGCCTATCAGCTGTCAAAAAACATCTAGCGCTCTCACGCCGGCTTGGTGTCCGCCAGCTTGATGTCAGAGTGGAACTGATTGCCAGCCTTCGTCGCCTTCACGTAACCGGCGCGGATCGTGAAATCACCGAACCGCTCGCCAGCTTTCCTTTGTTTCGCGTAGGCAAGGAAGATCGGCTCGAGCAGCGCCACGATCCGATCGCCGCCGACATCCTGCGCGTAGAGTTTCGATAACCGCGAGCCGTCGAGCGCCGCACCGAGATAAAGATTGTAGAGACCCGGATTGCGACCAACGAGGCCAATTTCTGACAGGTAAGGTCGCGCGCATCCGTTGGGGCAGCCCGTCATGCGGATGACGATATCATCGCCACGCAGACCGGCCTTGTCGAGGCTATCCTCCAAGGCGGTGATGAGATCCGGCAAATATCGCTCGCTTTCAGCCAGCGCCAAGCCGCACGTCGGCAACGCCACGCAGGCCATCGAATTCGCCCTGAGACCCGACGACACCTCGCCGACAACACCATGCGATTTCAAAATGCTGTCGATCTTGGCTTTGAACTTCTGATCGACGTTCGCCAGAATGACGTTCTGATTTGACGTGCAGACGAATTCACACCAGCCGGCTTCGGCAATTTCGCGCAAGGCCGTACGCAGCGCGACGCCGGGCTTATCGCGGATCCGGCCGTTCTCGACGAACAGCGTCAGATGCCAATTCTTTTCTTCACCCTTCTTGGCATCTAAGCTCTGCCGCCAGCCGAGCGGGTCGCCCGTCGAAGTAAATGTGAACGGCTTCGGCTTACCGAGTTTGTAACCGAGCCGCTTTTCAACCTCGCCCCGGAATGCATCGACGCCGCGATCCTCGATCGTATATTTCAACCGCGCGCGGGCACGGTTTTCGCGATTGCCCCAGTCCCGCTGCACCGTCAGAACCTTTTCAGCCACATCAACAGCCTGATCCGGCTTGCAAAAGCCGAGCATGTCGGCGGTCCGCGGGAATGTATTGGTGTCGCCGTGCGTCATGCCCATGCCACCGCCGACTGTCACGTTCCAGCCCGTAACCTCGCCTTTCTCCAAAATCGCGATGTATCCGAGGCAGTGCGCAAAAATATCGACATCGTTGTCAGGCGGCACCGCGATCACGGTTTTAAACTTGCGCGGCAAATAGTGCGCGCCATAAAGCGGCTCTTCACCGGCTTTGGCATCGTGCGATTTGTCCTCGACCTTTTCGCCGTCGAGCCAGATTTCGTGATAGGCGCCGGTCCTCGGCAAAAGATGCTCGCTGATCGCCCGGCCCAGATCAAACGCGGCGCGATGCGCCCGCGACAGATGCGGATTGGCAGCCGACATGACGTTGCGATTGACGTCACCGCACGCGGCCAGCGTATCGAGGCACGCGGCATTGATCGCCTGCATCGTCCGCTTCAAATTGGACTTGATGATTCCGTGGAATTGGAACGTCTCGCGCGTTGTGAGCCGCATCGTGCCATTGGCATGTTCACTGGCGATCTGATCGAGCGCCAGCCACTGCTTGGGTGACACGAGCCCGCCTGGAATACGCATCCGGATCATGAACGAAAAAGCCTTCTCAAGCTTTTTCTTGCCGCGCTCGCCACGCACGTCGCGATCGTCTTGAATATACGATCCGTGGAATTTGATCAGCTGATGATCGTCTTCGGCAATGTTGCCGGTAATCACGTCTTGCAAGCCTTCAGCCAAAGTTCCCCGCAGCTGCCGGCTTTTCTCTTTAATGATCTCGTTCTTGGCGCGCTTGTCGGTCATGGGGTCTCACATAGTTTGTTTTCCACCCGCCGCCTCACGCTTCAACGCGCGAGCAGCGCCGTGGGTTCTCAATATACGTCGCGC
>JANOCZ010000092.1:0-7746 GCA_031412455.1 Hyphomicrobium sp.
CTGCGTTCTGCGGGGTGCAGCAGTGAACTTGGTCGCGCACCGGAACCGACGGCGGTTGCTCCCGTTAGAGACCGGTAGTCGCGCCCGCCCGCTGGCAAGCGACCCGATATCAAAGGACAACATTTATGTATACATCGTTCGACACCAGCGAGCGCGCACTTTCGCCGGTCAGCAAAGCCTTGGGCGTCGGCGTCGTCGCGCTTGCAGGCTCAGCGCTCGCGTCCGCGTATCTCGCGGCCAAAGCTGAAAGCGACAATCCGCCTATCGGCCGGTTCGTCGAGGTCGATGGCGTCCGGCTGCACTATGTCGAGATGGGCGCGGGTGAGCCGGTCGTGTTTTTGCACGGCAATGGCGCGATGATCCAAGACTTGGCATCGAGCGGGTTGCTCGATCGCGCCGCGCAATCGTGCCGCGTCGTCGCTTTCGACCGGCCAGGGTTTGGCTATAGCGAGCGTCCAGGCGATCGCAGTTGGACACCTGACGCGCAAGCAGAATTGTTCCACAAGGCATTTGCTCAGCTGTCGATTGCGAAACCCGTGGTCGTGGCGCATTCCTGGGGAACGCTGGTCGCGATGCGTCTTGCAATCGCGCATCCAGAGAGCGTCGCGCGATTGGTGCTTCTCTCTGGATATTATTTCCCGACGCTGCGCGCCGACACCGTGACCTCGGCACCGGGCGCGGCACCGCTGCTCGGCCCGGTCGTCCAACACACCGTTGGTCCGTTTCTCAGCCGGCTGGCAGCGAATTCTGTATTCAAAAAGTTGTTCAAGCCGTTGCCGGTGTCGAAGAAATTTTTAGCGCAGTATTCCGTGGCGCTCGCGTCGCGGCCGGGGCAGTTGCAAGCGGTGGCGGCCGAGACCGCGATGATGACGTCTCAAGTCAGCGGGCTGGAGGACGCTTATGCGGCGCTGCGGATGCCGGTGCATATTTTCGCCGGGGACAGCGATGCGATCGTCGATACGGCGTATCAATCCGAAGAGCTGCATAAGCTCGTGGACGGGAGCACGCTCCACGTTGAACCGGGCGTTGGGCACATGATCCATCATGCGATCCCAGACAAGATCGCAGCCGTTTCATCGACGCTGTCAAACAAGACGTCGGCGGAGGCTGCGTAGCTGATCATCTTCGCGATGATGAGGCTGAGCTTCCCGCAGGCGACGTGTTCGCCTGCGGGCTTAGCCCGAGGATTACGCGCCGCGGCCGACTTCCATCAGGAGGCGTTCGGCTTTGGCGTCGTCGATGCGGTTGGCGAGTCGCTTACCTTCATGTTCGTCGCGCACGGTCTTGGACAGCGTGAACGAGGAGCCCAGCATAAAGACGCCGGCCATTGTCAGGTAGCCTTTGACCCAGAGGTCGGCGGGGAGTGCCCAAATTCCGATAGCCATCATAGCGACCGAGAACGCGAACGAGATGTAGGTGAAGGTCAACCATGCGCCGGTATTCTGCGCGTTTGCTGTGTGGGTCATTTGAGTATTTCCTTGGTTGCTGATGTGCGAGTTGGCTTGATTGCGGTAAGCGATGATGTGTTGACGGCGTGAGGTTGGCATTACGTCACGGCGCCGTCTCACGTCCGCCGGTTGCTAAATTTTGCTGGGAGTAAGCGGCGCCTGTTTTAAGGCGGGCGAGCACGTCGGCGGGATTGGAGCGGCCCTTGGCACCGAAGCCCGCGGCAGCGAGGCGGTTCTGAACGTCGTCAGCCTTGCCTTGACGATCTAGATCATCGATGGCTGTGGCAACATCTTCGGCGCGCGTTTGCAACTCGCGAATTTTTGTTAATGTCGTTTCGGCTTCGTGCAAGGCGCTCGAGCCCGATGCGAGGGCGCGGCGTCCGTTCGCGCCGGCGCGGTGCAACGCATCTTGTGCGCGGGCAAGTTCAAGGCCGCGGCGCAGATCCATCAAGCGTGAACGGCCGCTTTCGGCCAGCTGTTTCAAGCGGCGGACTTCGATGCTGTAGCGATCGAGGGCGGCGCGGCGCTCAGCGCTTTCATCTTCGTTGGCGGCAATTACGACTGCGGCTTCGTGCGCCAAGTCTTCGCGGCCAGCGGTTAGAGCTTGGCGCGCGCCGTCTTCCAGCAATGAAATGCGTTGGGCCAAAGCTTCGAGCGCGCGTTCCTCTGCCGACTGATGGGCGATCGTGCAGGCCAGTTCGCGTTTGGAATGCTCGAGTGCGATGGCCGCGTCGCGCAGTTGCTGTTTAAGGATAAGGATGGCGTTGGCGTCGAACACGGCCTCGTCAGCATCGGCGGCGGCGCCGCGTAGGAGGGTCGTCAAAGTTCTCAACATCGGGGACTCCATTGTAATCGATTCAAGGTTCTATGAACCCAGTTCACGCGCTGGGCGAGATTGGTACCGAGCGAAGTTAGCGGCCCACTCGCTTATCGTGAACTCAGTTCATGAGCTTTATGTAGCCGATGGAACGTGGCGGCGCAAGAGAATTCGTGAACTGGGTTCACGTGGTCTCGAATCTCGGTTAAGACTGTGTGACGGGCGGGGATGACTCAGGCGTGCGAGCGGCCGGTAGCGTAGGGACTCACGGGATGATTGATGATGGCGAATGAGGGATATCGCGCGCGGCTCCACGGCGACATTCTCGCTATAGCAAAAACGCGCGTTGCTAAAGACGGGCTCGGCTCTCTGCAAGCGCGGCGTATCGCTGCCGAGGCCAAATGTTCGGTCGGCTCGCTCTATAATGTTTTCGGCGACATTGACGGTCTAATCCTCGCGGTCAACATTGCGACCGTTGCGGAACTTGGCCAAGCACTCAAGGCCAACGTCGATGCGACGCGAGGGCAGCCCAGTGACGCGCGGCTCGTGTCGCTCGCGCTCGCGTACATGCGGTTCGCGCTGGACCATCTCAACAGCTGGAAGGCGGTGTTCGAGCATCGGCTCCCCGATCATACGGAGGTGCCGCCCGGCTACCGTTCCGATCAGGCGCGGCTCTTGTCGCTGATTGAAACAATCATCGCGTCCGAGATCGCTGACGGGCGTTTGCGCGCGCGGGCGGGACGGGCGCTGTTTGCGGCGGTTCATGGTAACATCGCGCTGTCGGTCGATAACAAACTCGCGACCTTCAGCGAAGCCGAACTCAGCGAGGAGATCACGTTCATCGTGCGCGCTGCCGGAAACGGGTTGCGGGCGGCGGGGTAGGCTTGATCGACCACAGCTAAGAACACACTGCACAAGCACTTCAGAACACTTCAACGTGCGGCGCGCGGCTTAGACGTCGCACTTGATTTTCGAAGACGACTTTAGCCCGCCGGGCAGTTGGTGCGGGCGTCGGCTAGGGCTTCTTCGCGGGTTGCGTATTCGCCGACGACTTCGGCGCCGGGCGCGCTGGTTTTCGCGTAGGTGTCGAACATCGATTTTTCAAAGCCGTCGAGAACGGTCAACGCCGTGTAGCGAGTTTCGCCCGTTGCGTTGGTGCGCACAAGCAGCGTTTTCGTGCCGCCGAAGCTCGCTGCCATGACGCGGCATGGGGCGCTCGCTTGATCGGTCGGGGGAGTGCCGATGACTTGCTTGAAACTGACGCGGGCGTTCGGTCCGGTCGTGACGTCGGATGGTTCGACGTCCTGATCGGCCGTCACGGGTATTTCGGACGTCACAGGTACCTCAGACGTCACAGGCCGCGACTCTGGCATTGCGAGATCGGTGGCGATCGGGCCGCCGAGTTTTGACGGGGCTGCGCCCTGCATCGTGCCCGGGCCGATCTTGAACTGCGGAAGTGTAGGCGTCTCGCCGGTGGTGTTGGCCGACGCTTCTGGAGCTGCGGTGTCCTCTTGTGCTGCTTGTCCAGCTGGAGGCGTCGCGGAGCGCGAGACGGCCGGTGTTTGGGCTTGCGCATTGCGCGCCGGTTCGTTTGGCGGCGTTGATCCGGACGGAGCTGCGGCGGCTGGCGGAATATCGCCGTCACGCGACCAGATCGTGCGCACAGGCAGAATTTTGCGAGCGGGTTGGACCGGCGCTGGAGCCGTGGGCGCGGTGGCGGCGTCCGGTTGTGCCGCGTTGCCTTCCGGCTGGGCCTGCGCGCTCGACCAAGGCTCGGTTTTTTCTAGATTAGCGACTGCCACAGGCATGGGTCCGCCGAGGCCCGAGGGTGCGGCAAAGCCCGACAGGGTGCGGCGTGGCCTCGCGCGGGTGGCGAGACGCGGGGCGGGCGCGGGGGCGAGTGAGGGCTTGGCTTGCGCCGCGTCTTTGGCGTCTGCCGACGGATCGCAGTACTTGGTGTGGAACTGGTCGGCGACGGCATCGATCGAGCGGGCGTAGGCGCGGTCGACGGCCCAGCGGCGGGCAAGATCGCCGAAGGTCACCGGGCGGCGCAGACGGCGCGACTGCTCGATGATGTCGTCTTGGCGCAATTGGGTGCGGGGGGCGATCGGTTCGGCGAGGCGTTCGCCCGAGTAGGCAACGAGGTGCTGGATCTGAGCGTGCACGCCGCTTTGAATGGTGGCGAAGCGATCGCCCGGCACGCCGCCGCCGGTTGCGCCGATGCCGGCGAAATTATTCTGCTTCTCGTGGACGTCGCCGCGGCGGCCGTCTCCGCGCCGGTACTTGAGCGCGTTGGTTTCCAGGATCATCTGGTAGAAGGCGTAGTCCCAGCGGACGCGCCAGGTATTACCCCAGTGACGGTACCAATTGGCGATTTCGCGATAGCGCGGGTCGAGCCCCGGATTGCGGTCGCGGATGTAGGCCATTAGCCGCTCGGGGGTCGCGCATTGCGGCACGCGATTTGTGTCAGTCGTGCGGATCGCGGGTGCGGCGATGACTGAGGTCGAGGCAATTGCGGTCGAGGCGAGCAGCATGGCGGCCAAAGCCGCGATGCCGGTCAGATATGGTTTGGTCGTGCCGCCCATGTGCGTATTCCCTCGGCGGCAGGATCAACCTTCGGGGCAAAGTTCGAAGGCCTTGTCGAGGGCCTGCGTCGTCGACTGGTAGTCACCGACTTTCTTGCCGCCCTTGGCGTAGGCTTGAATGTAAGCGTCGGCTTCGCGCTGCTCGGTGCCTTCGTTGACGTCGAGGACGGTGAAATTGTCCTGGTCGTCGGCGGCCGCCTTGATGATCACGGCGCGGCTGCCGCCGTAACTCGCGGTCCACACCTTGCACTTGGAGACAGACTTCGCGGGTGTGGCGCCGACGGCTGGCTTGATAGCCGCGCCGAGGGCTGCCGTCTGGACTTTGGCGATGGTCTCGGCTGGAAGCGAAGCGGCGGGCGTTGCGGCTTCATCTGACGTGGTCGCCTCAACCTCGACTTTCGGGGCATTGATGATCGTGACGGCGGGTGCAGTTTGAGTTTCTGCAGCGGCGCCCGCGAATGGGTTCAGGTTGGCCAACATGCCAGCCCCGAGGCTCGAGCGGACATAGGTGCCGGTGGCGCGTGCATCGTCGGCAGCGCGTTTGGCTAAGTCGGTGCCGCTGATTTTTGTGGTTGGGTCTGCCGGCGTTGCCGTGGCGGCTGCGGCTGGCGCCGGTGTTTCATCTTTCGATTGAGCGAGCAGTTCCGGTTTGGGGTCTGGCTGCTTGCAGATGCCGTCGAAGAACGAGTCGGCGACCGTTTCGATGTCGTGGGCGTAGGAGCGGGAGCCCGGGGCCCACTTCTTTGCAATTTGAGCGTAGGTCATCGGTCCGCTGACGGTCTTTTGCCACGATGTCAGCACACCCCACTCCTGGACTTTGCGGGTGCGCTCGGCGACTGGATCGTCGACTTTCTCGCCGGCATACATCAGCAAATGCTGGAGGTGGGCTTTTACGCCCGTCGCGACATCGGGGAAAGTTTCGCCCGGTGCTTTTTTGCCGGTCGCGCCGAGGCCGGCGAAGTTGTTCTGGTCGGGCGAGACGTCGCCGGTGAAGGTCAGGTTGCCGGTCTCGAGCAGCATCTGAAAGAAGGCTGTGTCCCAGCGAATTTGCAGTTCGTCGCCGAGGCGGGCGTAATCCGAGGCAATGCCTGAGAATTTGCCGTCGAGCGATTTGTTGCGGGCTTCCAAGAAGGACATCAGCCGGCCCGGAGTCGCGCAGGCCGGTACGGTGTTTTTGTTTGTCGTTTTTATTTGAGGAAGCTCGGCAGCATAAGCTGGAGCGGGGACGGCTGCAGCCACGACGGCTGAAGCCAACGCGAGCGCTGATTGCGCCCGGAAACGGCAAATCATGGAACTACCCATTTTTACGCGGCACCCCTCACAGAGCGCCCAACAAAACCAAATTGGTTTCTAGGCGCTTAACGTTAATAAAGCGTTGATGAAGCCCCCACGGCTCTGGCCACAGGATCGCTGGGCATTGGGGCGGCAATAAGAGCAGCGCGCGGAACTATTGCGGCAACACCCTAATATCCAAGACGATTTTATCCGATCCGATGACGTCGGATGGTGATCGTCAGGTTAGATGCTGGCCGCCATCGAGGGCGATCATCTGGCCGGTCATCGACGGCGAAGAGAGAATGAATTTAACGGCGGCGGCGATTTCGCCGGTCGAGGGGCCGGTATTGAGCAGCGTCGATGTTTGTTCGGCGGCGAATTCCTCGGCGGTCTGATGGACGCTGCGCAACGTCGGGCCGGGGCCGATGGCGTTGACGCGGATGCGCGGCGCGAGACCTTGGGCCAAGGTTCGCGTGGCCGTCCACAGGCCCGCTTTGGAGATCGTGTAAGAGAAAAATTCGGGCGTCAGTTTCCAGACGCGCTGGTCGATGATGTTGATGATGTTGCCCTCGACGCCGTCGGGGAGATGACGGGCCATCGCCTGAGACAGAAACACGGGCGCCTTCAGGTTGATATCCTGGTGGGTGTTCCACAGCGTTTCGGTTGTCGATTGCACGCTGTCGAGATGGAATTCCGAGGCATTGTTGATCAGGCAGCGGGGCGCGCCCAGCGTTGAGGTGCAATCGGCAACCATCTGCTCCAGGGCTGCGAGGTCAGCCAGATCAGCGGCGAAGACTGCGGCCTGCGAGCCGGCGCGGTGGAGGTCTTCACACAAGGAGAGGGCTTCGGTGCGCGACCGGCGGTAATGGATGGCAATTGCCCAGCCGTTGGCCGCCATGTCGAGCGCGATGGCACGGCCAATGCGGCGGGCGGCACCGGTGATCAGTACAACCTTTGGCAGATCGGGGGCTGTCGCATCGGGATTGGGAAGGGGGGGCATTGCGGATCAGGGCTCGATTTTTGTCTGGTGGCGGTTTGGCGGCAGTTTGGCCGACCGGTCCATACATAGCCCCGCACCGCAGCATACGGGCAAAAAAATCTTATTGGGTGCGGCAGCGGCGTGGGCGAGGCGGATTGCCTGCCCAACTTCAAGGCAAATCTTGCTTCTGCACGGCGCGAGAGCGAGCACCGTTGCTGCGAAGCTACAGACCGAGTGGGACCCCGTCTCAATATTCAATAAAGCCTTGAACGACGGCGGCGAAACAGCTTTGGTCTAGGCAACACAGTGGAATCACTGTTGCACGTTTGGCGTCACACGCCACAAAATTTGGGGACGGGGGTCTTTACATGCAGTCGAACATCCGAAGCTTTGCGGTTGCCGCTGGTACCGCCGCTCTCGTCACATTGGGGATGAGTTCGGTCGCGCGTGCCGCCGACGAGGCGTCAAAATTCACGTACTCCTTCAACATCGGCGCGGCTTCCGACTATATGTTCCGCGGCTTCTCGCAGACTGACGACGAACCAGCCATTCAAGGCGGTGCCGACATCGGCTATGGGATCGCCTACGCGGGCATCTGGGCGTCCAACGTCGAAAAAGACTTCCAGAACGGTGCCAGCACCG
>JANOCZ010000093.1:0-6457 GCA_031412455.1 Hyphomicrobium sp.
CCTGAACCCGGCGGACTGCTCCCACGCGAAGCCTTCGAGATGATCCACACCATCGCCGCCGAAGGTCTGTGCGGCATGGAAGTGGTCGAGGTCTCACCACCCTACGACGTCAATGACAACACCGCCCAGCTCGCGTGCCGCGTTGTGCTCGACACGCTTGGCACGTTGATCGCGAACGGCCACTTGGGTCACCGTAACAAAGTTATGAAGTGAAGGAGAACCTCGGATGAAAACGATGACACGTCTGATCAGCGCGGCACTTGCCCCATTTTATTTGGCAGCACCCGTCTGGGCTCACGCGGGACATGATGAAGGCATGGGTGTGCTTCACGACCTCAAACATTCTCTCGGCGGAATCGACGCGATCGCTTTGCTTGCGATCGGGCTCGTGGTCGCGGCATTCTGTGGCCAGCGCCTACGCCTTTTAAGGCGGCGATGATTGCGGCTGGCACCGCTGCATATTCGGCCATTCAAAACTTTATCGGCGGAGGCGATACGTCCCGCTCAAGTTGCGTGAACCCGCGCTCGATCGATTCCCGGCGACGGCGCTTGCGGGCTCCAGGACATGTCGCTATAACGCGCCTCTTCGTGCCAGGGGCCGGCGGCACCTGACTGAAATCGGAACGGCCTTGACGACAGGCTGAAGGTCGGGCGGAGCGTAGCGCAGCCTGGTAGCGCACTTGCTTCGGGAGCAAGGGGTCGGAGGTTCAAATCCTCTCGCTCCGACCAAATTCCACTCTGCTACAACAGAACGCCGCGCAATTTCGACCCTCACCGCGTCTCGTCCCATCTCCGCAACCGCGATCGCACACCGGCACCGCATGGATAAACTGGCCTTCAAAACCGGCATGACGTTCGCTTACGGCGAGCCGTCCCCCATGGGCCCCGGCATCGTGCGGCTTGTCGCGCCCAATGCCGGACCGCTGACATTCAAAGGCACCAACACATACCTCGTCGGCTCGACCTCGCTCGCCGTCATCGATCCCGGACCGCTCAATGCCGAGCATCTGGCGGCGATCCTCACTACCGCCGGCTCTCGCTCGATCACGCACATCCTGACGACCCACGCCCATCGCGACCACACCGACGGCGTCCAAGCCCTTAAAGCGGCAACCGGCGCGACCGTCTGCGCCTTTGCGCGCGATGAGAATGCCGCCCGCATCGACCTCGATGCAACGCCAGCCGGTGCCACCTTCGTCGACTACGATTTCGCCCCCGACCTCGGCCTGGCCGGCGGCGACAAAATAACTGGCGGCGACTGGGAGTTGGCAGCGATCCACACGCCAGGCCACGCGCCCGATCATCTGTGCTTTGCACTCGAAGGCCGCAATGTCGTGTTCTCAGGAGATCACGTGATGGCTTGGAACACGACGATCATCGCCCCGCCCGAAGGCCGCATGGCCGACTATGTCGCTTCGCTTGAAATTCTCCTCGACCGCGACGACGCGGTTTTCCTGCCGGGACACGGCGGACGGCTGGAAAATCCGCAACGCACCGTCAAAGCCTATCTTCTGCATCGCCGCTGGCGCGAACAAGATGTATTGCGCGTGATGAAATTGGGCGCGGACTCAATCCGGCGCATCGTCCCCGAAGTCTATCAGGGCATCGATCCACGCCTCATTCCTGCGGCGCGGCTTTCCGTGGCGGCCCACGTCGAGCACCTGATCGAGAAGGGTCTTGTTTCGGCCGCAGCGCCCCTGACGCTGGACGCTTTACTCGCTGTGGTTTGACAGCCGCCCCCTGCTCTTTCTTTCGCGCAGCACGCTCCGCGGCATCAGCGCTCGGCACCGACGCTTCGAGCCGATTGCCGATTTCCTTCAGAATGGATCGCACACGCTCGGCGTTGCGCCCGAAATCTGATCGACCGTAACGCGACGCCGAGCGCACATCGATGCGCGAACTTTCCTCATCGCCAGAAATCTGAATAACAACGTCGTCGGTAAACCCGAGCATCATCGTGCGGTCGGCAATTTCTATAATCCCGGGCGCGCGTGCCTCGTCACTGGGAGCGGCCTCAAATGTTGAGCGCATTTTAAGCTTCCCGATCGCCTGCAGCACAAGTTCGAATACTTCGTCCGCTGGCCGGGGAACGACAAGCGTTTTGATGTCGGGATAACTGGCCGCCTGCAAAGCCGCGAACGTGCCGCCTGGATATTGAGCCGGGTTCTCAGCCGGCCCGCGCGCCATCGCCGCTTCGACGAACGCCGGCGGATCCTTGGTGTTGGTCGTGACGTCATTGAGTTCAGGCCAATTTAAGCTCGCCACGTAAACGCCAATTGGGATCGCGAGAAGTGCGAGCGCCAGCACCGCTGCGACCACGACGCGCGCTGTGCCCTGCCGGCCCGTGACCCAGATATCGAGGCCGGCGACAAGCGCCATTGCCAAGACCAGCGCCGCACCGGTGAAGCACGCAGCGGCGATGTTCAGAGCGACCGGCGTCGGTAATCCAAACAAGCGATGCAGGACGACCGCCACCGGCAGCACGACCGTGAAAAAGAGCGCGAGCCGGCTCGCCCAGCGCGCCAGCAGCGAGGGCGGTTGATCGGGCGCGTAGACTGTGCGTGTCATCGTCTCTAGCAATTTGTAACGCTCAAGCAATTCAACCTGATGATCGGTGCCTCAAGTCCGCATTGAGAGCTTATCAGCGAGCATAGTTGCAAATCCGGCAAAAACGAGAGCCTCGCACGCGCTACTCACGGGAAAAGTCTGGCGATAGAGAAATCTGCTGCCGCATCTGGACGGCGAAAGACGATCCGGTCATGCAAACGGAACGCCCCATTCTGCCAGAACTCAATCTCGAGCGGCGTCACGCGAAAGCCCGACCAGTGCGGCGGCCGGGGAATTTCGCCCCCTGCGAATTTGGCGTCGTAAGCTGCGACCTCTGACTGTAACTGCGCGCGATCAACGAGCGGCCGCGATTGGCTGGATGCCCAAGCGCCGATCCGGCTCAAGCGCGGGCGCGTTGCATAATAGGCATCAGCCTCCGCGTCACTGACGATTTCTACGTGCCCGCGCACGCGAACCTGCCGTTGCAGACTTTTCCAATGGAATAACAGCCCGGCCTTAGGTGCGGCGAGAAGCTCGAGACCCTTGGCGCTTTCGAAGTTCGTATAGAACACAAAACCGCGCGCGTCGGTGGCATCGGGATCGAGCCCCTTCAGCAGCACCATACGCACGTTGGGCATACCGCTGGCATCGACCGTCGCCAGCGCCATTGCGTTGGGATCGTTGATCTCGGCCGCGACCGCGTCAGCATACCAGCTCTGGAACAACCCGAACGGATCGGTCGCCGTCGTGAAATCGCGATCGGAAGGCTGCGTGGCGGAGTCCGTCATGAGGCGAATGCATCCCAACAATCTGCGAATTGGCGTCCGATTTCAGTACGAATGCGACGCGCGTTTAGTGCTCTTTAACCATGTCCCGTCACAGTGGGCGACATCGGGGCCGCTTTGTTTCACGGGCCCACAGTGTAGCGTTCGTTGAGTAGAGTGTAACGTCATGTCTTTGAATTCATCTCTTTTTCCGCTGACCCTCGGCGGACTGACCGCCTTTGCCCTCGTGGCCGCAGTCTTCGTGACATCCGACTTCGCCATCGCTGCCGGTGCGGGCGCAGAAAGCGCCTCCCCCGGCTGCAGCTGCGGAACCTCCAAGGCGGGCAAACCCAAATTTGCCGGTCTGAAACTGCCACTTGATGAAAGCGACGAGATCGCCGCCCTCGAAAGCGTGCAGTTCGCGTTGACGGAGGTCGCCGACGGCTCGAGTTACGTCTGGCATCGAAGCAACGGCCGCATGTCGGGCGTCGTCAAACCTCTATCTTCCTTCAAAGATACGAAGGGCGAAGTTTGCCGCCACGTGCTGATCGTTTTCAACAGTAATGACTTGAGCAAAAAAACCGAAGCCGTCGCGTGCCGGCTTGGGACGGGCGTATGGCAGATGGCGGGCTGAGGGACTGATCAGCTGAGGCCCTCATCCTTCAACGCGGTTTGCACCGCGGGCCGCTGGCCGACACGCTTTTTATAAGCCAGAACGTTGGGGTAACCGGTCATGTCAACCTTCATCGGCTCCGCCCAGCGCAGAACTGCAAATGTGTAAGCGTCCGGCAACGTAAAATTCTGACCCATCAGAAAATCGTTGTCGGCGAGATGCTTATCCAGATGCGCAAATCGCGTTCCGAGCCGCTCTTTGGCGAGCCTCTTTGCTTCGTCAGGCATTTGCTCGTTGAACAAGATAGCAAAACCCTTGTGCAGCTCGCTGCTGATGAAGTTGAGCCACGACTGCATTTTGTAGCGCTCGAGCGTGCCGTTGGCGGGAGCTATATCCGTGGCCCCGGCCATGTCGGCGATGTACTGAACGATTGCGGGACCTTCGGTCAAAATCGTCCCGTCATCGAGTTCGAGCGCTGGCACATATCCAAGCGGATTAGCGTTGCCGAAATTGCCGCCGCCTTCCGTCGTTTTGGCGCGGATATCGGTTTTGACGTAGTCGAGCGCAGTCTTGGTCTCGAGCGCGATAATGTGCGGCGACAGCGAACAAGTGCCCGGCGAATAATAAAGCTTCATCTGATTAATCTCCTGGCTGATTGTCGGCAGCACCACAACCCGGACGCTGCGACTTCAGTTCCTCTTTCGCGCCAGATGGTCGGCAGCCGGCCAAACCTGCCAATTCGCCCCACCTGAGAGGGACGCCGCCATCTGGACCGCAAAGGCCTTTTGTGTAGGATGCCGCCAAACGCGGAACACAGAAGGATTTTCAGGCTCATGGCGGAACCAGGAGCGGCCGATGGCGTGCCGGTCGGCACACTCATGGCCGGCAAGCGCGGCTTGATCATGGGGGTCGCCAACAATCGCTCGATCGCCTGGGGCATCGCCAAAGCGTGCGCTGCCCAGGGCGCGGAGGTCGCACTCACCTACCAGGGCGACGCCCTGAAAAAACGCGTCGAACCGCTCGCCGCTGAACTTGGTTCGACATTGGTGCTGCCGTGCGACGTGACGGATACCGCATCCATGGACGCCGTGTTCCAAACCCTGGCGGAAAAGTGGGGCCGCCTCGACTTTTTGGTCCACGCAATCGCCTTCGCCGACAAAGCCGAGCTCGATGGCCGCTACGTCGACACGTCCGAGAGCAACTTCACCAAAAGCCTTTTGATCTCTTGCTACTCGTTCACGGCCCTCGCCCAGCGCGCCGAAAAACTCATGACCAACGGCGGCGCGATGGTGACCCTCACCTATTACGGCGCCGAAAAAGTCATGCCGCACTATAACGTCATGGGCGTCGCCAAAGCGGCCCTCGAAGCCAGCGTTCGCTATCTGGCGGCCGACCTCGGCAAGAACGCGATCCGCGTCAACGCCATCTCGGCTGGCCCGATCAAGACACTCGCCGCATCCGGCATTTCCGACTTCCGCTATATTCTGCGCTGGAACGAATACAATTCGCCGCTCCGCCGCACCGTCACGATTGAGGATGTCGGTGGCGCTGGCCTCTACCTGCTCTCGGATCTGTCGCGCGGCGTAACGGGTGAAATTCACCACGTCGACAGCGGCTATCACGTCCAGGGCATGAAGAACGAAGACGCCCCCGACATTTCCGTCGTGAAGAGTGACGGCGCTTGATCCCCGGTGACGCCAACAAAAATCCTTTGAAACCAGGCGTCACGCTCTACCTGATCCGCCACGGCGAAACCGATTGGAACCGCGCGCTGCGCTATCAGGGCCAGCGCGACATTCCGTTGAACGAAACCGGCCGCACACAAGCGCGCCGCAATGGCGCAGTGTTGGCAACCCATTTGACCAACGCCGCATCGCTCGACTACGTCTCGAGCCCCCTCTCGCGCGCAATCGACACGATGGAACTCTTGCGCACCGAAATGGGGCTGCCGTCGCACGGCTACCGCATCGATCCGCAATTGCTCGAACTGCACTACGGGCATTGGGAGGGTCATCTCGCCAGCACCCTCGCTGAAACCGATCCCGAGGGCGTCACGGCAAAATCCCGCGATCCGTTTGCGTGGCGTCCAAACGGCGGCGAAAGTTACGCTGATCTCATGCAGCGCATTTCCAAATGGCTGGCGACGCTCGACCGCGATACCGTCGCAATCACACACGGCGGCGTCAGCCGTGTCGCCCGCGGCGCGGTGTTGTCGCTCGATACGCGCGACGTCACAACCCTCGAAGTTCCGCAGGACCGCATCCTGGTACTGAGCGACGGCGCCATGCATTGGCTCTGATCGAAAAAAAAGAGGAGCTGGAGTTGCGGTACTCCAGCTCCTTTGCCACCGGTGACCAGTGGCGTAATGACGTCACGGTGAGTGACGTTAGAAGCGCTCGAACTCGAGTTGCTCAGACTCGTGGCAGGAACGCGTCGTGGTTCGCTGTCAGCCATGCTGTCAGCAGCATTGCCATCAGCGAGACGCTGAAACTTCGCTTAAACGCGGCCCCACACGGCGACTTAGCCGGGCCAA
>JANOCZ010000094.1:0-2635 GCA_031412455.1 Hyphomicrobium sp.
CGGGCCGAGTTGCTCAATTCCAATGTCGACCGTAAGCCTCATCTAATCGCGCCCTAGTTTGTGGTCGAGATGCTCGCGGGATCGGAGGTGCCGGACCAAGTCCTGCGATCGCTGCAGCCAAAACATCCGCAATTCGAGCGCCTGCAAAAACTCTATGCGGCGTCGCTGCCAACGAACGGCGCGCCGATCAGCGCGGCGGCCAAACGGTTGCGCGCCAACATGGAGATGTGGCGCTGGATGTGGGACGACCTGGGAGACTTGCACGTCTTCAACAACATCCCCGAGTTCATGCAGCGGGTCTACAAAAACGGCGAGGTGATCCGGTCGGAGAAAATTGTAGCCGGTATGCTCGACAAGCCATCATCGGTGTTTTCGCGGCCGCTCAAACATGTCGTGCTGCGGCCGAAGTGGCGCGTGCCCGAAAGCATCATGGTGCACGAGCTTTGGCCGAGTTTAATCCGTGGCGGTGGCTTGATGCGGCAGTACGGGTTGCAGATCGAAACAAAACAAGGGCAGCCGGTCGACTGGCGCAAAATCGATTGGGCTCAGGCCGACATTCGCAAATACGACGTGACGCAGCCGCCGGGGCCAGCGAGCGTGCTTGGGCACGTCAAGTTTTCGTTCCCGAGCCAGCATACGATTTACATGCACGATACGCCGGACAAATGGATGTTCCGGTCAGCACAACGGACGCTCAGCCACGGCTGCCTCCGCTTACAAAAGCCGATGCAGCTCGCCGAAATTATTCTGGCCTATGACAAAGGCTGGGACGCGGCAAAGGTCGCCCAGGTCAGCCGGTCTGGACCGCTCAACAACGAAATCGAGATCGACAAAAAAATTCCGATCCATCTGGCGTACTTCACAGCCTGGGTGGATGACGGCGGGCGCTTGCAGACGTTCCGCGATATCTACAGTCACGAGAAGCGCGTGACGCAGGCGCTCGATGGCCAATGGAATAAAATCAACAAGGGGCGCAATCATCTGGCACCGGTCCAGCCGGGCTTCAATCCCGCTGCGGTCGCGGCGCGCGGGCCGGCGGCGATCAACCGGGCGATGCCGCGTTCGAGCCAGAAGGATGCGACGCTCGGTGATATTATTGGCGGAGCGTTGGGACTAAGTTTCTGATTGCACGTCAGCTGGATCGAGCATCGAGAAAATTGATCTGGTCGACCATGTTTGACAGCGGCGCCGACAGAGTCCAGATCAGCCCGGTTTCGCGGTATTGGAGATCTGCACTGCCCTGCAACGCGGCTTCAGCCATGCGGCCGATCACGAGATGGCCAAAGCCCGCGTGTTTGGGAGGCGAGATTTTGGGCCCGCCAGACTCAGTCCACGTCATGGAGAAATGCGGCGTCTTGGATGTCGCTAAGCTCCACGTGAGTTCGACGCGACCATTCTGATTTGACAGAGCGCCGTATTTCGTCGCGTTGGTCGAGAGTTCGTGCAGGGCCATGCCGATACCTTGCGCTGCGCCTGGAGAAATGCGAATTGGCGGGCCACTTAAGACGACGCGGCTGCCGACGAGATCACGGAAATGAGCCAGCTGGGCGGACGCGAGATCGTGGATGTCCACGCCTTGCCACTGATTTCTGACGAGCAAGTCATGGCACGCAGCTAGCCCAGCGATACGGTCCGACAAACGGGCGGCGAAGACGGCGGGATCGGAATGCTTGGCGGTTTGGCGGGCGATCGCTTGCACAACGCCGAGGAGATTTTTTGCGCGATGATTGACTTCGGCCATCAGCATCTGAATGTGGTCTAAGTCGCGTTTGCGGGAGGTGATGTCCTGACCAGATGGCACAAGCAACGTCACGTTACCGGCTGCATCGCGGACCGGTGCCAACATGAAGTCGATCTCCATCCGCGTATCGCCTGCCATGCGTACGGACGTGTCGTAGCGAACCGTTTCGCCGTTGGCGGCTTTCGCAATGGCCTGCTTCAAGCGCTCGGCCTCAGCTGCATCATGTCTAAACCAGTTGGTGTCCCACAACTTCTTGCCGACGACCGCCTCACGGGTTTCGCCGCCCGCGACAAGAGCGGGGACGTTCGCTTCGAGCAGAGTGCCGTCGATGTTCAGCAGGCCAATGAACGTTGAGGTATTGTCGAGAATGCTGCGCACGTGCGCTTCGCGATCGGCGCGTATCTGGTCTTCATGCTGTCTCGCGGTGACGTCGCGGAAGTAGCAGGCGACGCCAAATTTGCCGTCGGCCAACCTAACGCGCTTAGTTTCCCATTCGTAAGATTCTTCAACGCCTTTATCGGCGCGTTGCGCGGCAAAATGGGATGAAACATAAGGGATGCCGGAGGATAGAGTTCGGCGGAATATTTCGCTGATTTCGGCACCAAGTTGCGGCCCCCATAGCACCGCCATCACCTCGTTGAAGTCGCGGCCGATCAACGGGTGAATTGACCGGAAAACGGGTGCGGCCAAAGCGTTGACTTGATGCATGCGGAAGTCGGCATCGACGATGTAAACCCCGGCTGGAGCTTGATCGATCAGTGTCGTGAACAGCGCTTGGTTTTGACGGAGCGCCTCGACGGTAAGCTGATGCTCCGTAATGTCGAGGACCGCCAGAACCGCGGAGACAGGGCGGCGCTCGCCCGTGGCGGTGAATGCAAATTCGATTTGCTTGCG
>JANOCZ010000095.1:0-2576 GCA_031412455.1 Hyphomicrobium sp.
CGCGCCGAGACCAAGGCTGATGAACCGCTCGGACCCACGCCCGCCGACGTCTGGGCACCTGACGTTGTTGCCGCCGCCAAAGCCCGCTGAGACGTGATCCTGAAAAAAATCAATGCCGTTGCCATCTCGCAAACTCCACTGAAAGAGGGCGCGTGCGGTACTCCAGCTCCGATACAATTGATCAGCATCGGCAAGAACCCGCAGGTCTCAATCTCGCCGCCAGCTGTCGTCACCTGCGAGTTGGCCGAAGCGCTGAGCACGTGGCTTGAGAACGATTTGCAGCCGCTCGCCAAACGCCATTTGAACGCCGAGATCATCAAGATCGAAACCATGAGTGGCTACGCCTGCCGCAACGCCTATGGCCGCGCCACTAACAAGTTGAGCGAGCACGGCGTTGCTAACGCTCTCGACATTCGCGGCTTCGTCACGGCGTCCGCCAAGACCGCCTACGTGCTGGAAGACTGGGGCAAGCCACAACGCGAAATCATCGCCGAACTCGCCGCCGCCAAGGCCGCCGCTGCAAAAGCCGAGTCCCAGCGCTTAGCCGCCGAGAAAGCCGCGCAGACCAATCAAGTCACGGCCAAATCGGGAGCTGACCCGCTACCCGCCAAGACGACTCCGCCTGGCTCGACCGCAACAACGGCCGGGCAACCCGCATCCGGCATCGCCCGCAGCACCATCACCGATGGCCTGCCAAAAATGACCGTGACCCTTCCCGGCGGTAAAACCGAGCCGAAGCCGGAAGTCGGCTTTGCTGAACCCGACAAATTGGGCGGCCCTAAGCCGTCGGAGATCAGCGGCCCGTTAGGCAAAGGCCCGTTAGACAATGGGCTGTCTTCGAAAAGTCCGGTAACCAAGATTGCCGCGACAGCCAAACCTGAGCCGCAGCCGGCACTTCGCAAGTCCCAATTCCTCCACGCCGCCCACAACTCGGCCTGTGAAATCTTCGGCACGACACTTGGCCCTGAAGCCAACGCCGCACACCGCAATCACTTCCATGTCGATATGGCGCCGCGCAGAGCCACCAAAATTTGCGAATAACCGGTCCGCACGCGGCAGCGCCCCGCCTGCGGCAACCTTGAAATCAGCCGCAGCTTGCCAAGCGCCGTTGCTGGGGCGAAGCTCCGGCGAAAGCTTTCCCTAATCTGGACCCCGCATGTCATCGTTTGAAAAACTCCCCAAGCGGGCTGACCTTCTCGGCCCAGGACCCCTTCCGTCCGCGAGCTACCCGGCAACGCGCCTGCGCCGCAACCGCAAAGCCCCATGGTCCCGCCGCCTAAACCGCGAAGCGACCCTCTCGTCCAGCGATCTCGTCTGGCCGCTGTTCGTCATCGAAGGCAAAGCTAAGCGCGCGCCCATCACCTCGATGCCGGGCGTCGATCGTCTCTCGATCGATCTGATCGTCGAAGCTGCACGCGAAGCCGTCGATCTCGGCATCCCGGCCGTCGCGCTCTTTCCCTACACCGATCCCAAATTGCGCTCCGACGACGCCCGCGAAGCGTTTAACCCCGACAACCTCGTGTGCCGCGCCACCCGCGCCATCAAAGCCGCTAACCTCGACCTCGGCGTCATTCTCGACGTCGCGCTCGATCCCTACACGAGCCACGGCCACGACGGCCTCCTGATCGACAATGACATCGCCAATGACGCGACCATCGCCGCACTGATCAAACAATCGCTCATCCAAGCCGCAGCCGGCGCCGACGTGCTCGCCCCCTCTGACATGATGGACGGCCGCATCGGCGCAATTCGCCAAGCACTCGAAGCCGCCGGTCACCACGACACGCAATTGATGAGCTACGCGGCGAAATACGCGAGCGCCTTCTACGGCCCCTTCCGCGATGCCGTTGGTTCGACCGGCTTACTCAAGGGTGACAAACGCACCTATCAAATGGACCCGGCCAATTCTGACGAAGCTCTGCGCGAAGTCGCGCTCGACATCGCCGAGGGCGCCGACATGGTGATGGTCAAACCCGGCATGCCCTACCTCGACATCGTCCGCCGCGTGTCCGAAACATTCAATATCCCGACGCTCGCCTACCAGGTCTCCGGCGAATACGCGATGATCACGGCGGCCGCAGCACTCGGCGCAATCGATCGCGAGGCGAGCATTCTGGAGAGCCTGCTCGGCTTCAAACGTGCCGGTGCCTCCGCCGTCTTTACCTACTTCGCTCCTGAAGCCGCGCGCCGGCTGAACGCGCGCTGAGCCGCCTCGCCCGTAGCTGTTCTGGAACCGCCCCGCTTCGTCCGCGTTAGGAGCATCAGGGCGGTGCCCGGAGCCGGTCTGAGCTTTGCCGCGCCCATTTCGATCCGCCCCAATCGTTCTAAAGTCCGAATTTCAATCAGGGAAGAACCGCGATCATGGGCGACAGAAAAGCGAGTGCGCAGGCGCAAGCCGCGTTGAAGACGCCGACCGATCTGAAGCCAGCCAACGTCAAAGCCGTGACGGACGCAGTCAACCGCCTGTTAGCCGACGCGTTTGCCCTCTATCTTAAAACCAAGAATTTTCATTGGCATCTGACCGGCCCGAATTTTCGCGACTTTCACAAAATGCTCGACGAACAGTCGGCCGAAAT
>JANOCZ010000096.1:0-4690 GCA_031412455.1 Hyphomicrobium sp.
ACCCAGACGAGCAGATCGCTTTCCTTGTTGGCGAGC
This sequence comes from Hyphomicrobium sp., assembly GCA_031412455.1. Taxonomy (GTDB): domain Bacteria; phylum Pseudomonadota; class Alphaproteobacteria; order Rhizobiales; family Hyphomicrobiaceae; genus Hyphomicrobium_B. The sequence goes on from JANOCZ010000096.1 coordinate 37, forward strand.
AGCCGCGTCATCGCATAGCGCTCGATGTCGTAGTGGGGTTGGCCGCTCGCGAACGAAACACGCAGTGGATAGCCCGACTGCCATGCACAAACAGCGCCCGCTGACACCGCGCCTTCGTTGCCGCCAAGCGATAGCCCGGCAAAGCGACTATGCTGGTTTACGTCCTTGACGAATTCGGCGACGGCCTGGACGGTCAGGTCGGCGTTCGGGAAGGCAAGGCTCGGTGGGGCCCAGACCATCACGCCATAGGTCGCGGCTTTGCAGCGCTCGAACAGATTTTCGACGGCTGAGCGCGGCAGACCGCCGATGGTGTCGGCCGTGAGCGTGACGCCCTTGGCCATGGCGCGCATCGCATTCAGGATCTCGCCGATGCGCTCGCCCTTACAAGGGAGCGACACGACTTCGCCAATGCGAGCGCCGGTTGCTGCTGATTGATCGAGGCCTTCGCCGAGGAAGACGACGGTGCGCTTGGGTGGCGTATCGGAAAACATCGAGCGGTCGTTGCAGACGATGCGTTCGAAAAAGCGCGGGTGCAAAGAATGAATGTCGCTGCCGACGATGACGAACAGATCGGCGCGGTTGCGAGCTTCGGTGAGGGTCGTCATCACCCAGCCGCCGGACTGAAGGACTTTGAAGTTTCGGTATTGTCCTTCGCTGAGGGCGTGATCGACGACGCCACCTGACATGTCGGCAATCGACATTACGGCGCGCATGCCATCGACGTCGGTGCCCAGACCGCCGAAGATCGGCAGGCGTGCGGCATTCACCATACGAGCCGCAGCGGCTATCGCGTCACCGAGAGAGGCCGGTTTACCATCGATCTGCGGTTGCGAGCTCGGCAGGGCGCGCTCAAAGCCGGCGACCGCCTTAGGGCAGCCGTTGGCCGTGACCTTGAGGCCATCCGACTGGCGCTCAATCGTCAAATCGTCACAAAGTATGCCGCAAAAAGGGCACGCTACATTCTCATGTTGACCGGAGGCGCTTGCAGCCTTGCCGGAAACTTCGGTCATCACACCCATGTCGGCCTATTCGCGCTCCCAACAGATTCGACCAAAGTATCAGGGTGCAGCTAAATCAACTCCATCGCTGACGGTCAAGCACAACGCATGTCGCGGGCACTTGAGGGATGTCGCAGGCACGATGTGCCGTTTGGCAGCGTTGCGGTGTCGGGTCGCGCATCCTAGATAGTCTGCGCAAGGAAAGCCCGGCTTCAACCCATGCCGGGCCGAAAACGAGAAACCTGGAGGAACTGATGTTGAAACGGTTGGCGCTTGCAGTGGCGCTCTTGAGCTTGGTCCCGGCGGTCGCATCGGCCCACGGCCCGTCGCGCCAGAAGGTGACTGAGACGATCGAAATCAATGCGCCGGCCGACAAGGTCTGGGCAATCATCGGCAAATTCCAGGACATGGGTTGGCATCCCACCTTCGTGAAAACGGAAGGCAAGGGCGACAATGGTCCCGGCGCGACCCGCAAGCTGACGCTCGCTAGCGGCGGGACGATCGACGAAAAACTCGTCAAGTACGACGATGCCGGGAAGTCGATGTCGTATGAAATCACCGAGGTCGACGTTAAAGTCGTGCCGGTCACGAATTATGCCTCTACGCTCAGTGTTAAGGGCGAAGGCGACAAGTCGACGGTCGAGTGGAAAGCCGCATTCTACCGTGGTTACGTCAACAACGACCCACCGCCGGAACTTTCGGATGAAGCTGGCGTCAAGGCCATCACGGGTGTCTTCAAGACCGGGCTCGAGGCGTTGAAGAAGAAAGTCGAAGGCGGCTGAATTGGCGCGCGCAAGGGTCAAGTTGAAAATTTGGGGGCTGGCGCTGACGGTGCCGGCCCTTTGTTTGACGTGGGCTATGACATGGCCGGTCGCTGTGCAGGCGTCCGAGGCGCTCGTTACCAATCAAGTCAGCGACAATGTTTCGTTCGTCGATTTGACGGCGATGAAAGCGACTGGTGATGTGAAGATCGGCGGTAAACCGGCTGGGATCGCCTTGTCGCCCGACAAGACGGTCGCGTACGTGACGGCGCCGGACGGGCAGGAGCTCGTCGAGGTCGATATCTTGGCCCGCAGCGTCAAGCGCCGGCTCAAACTCGGAGGCGGCCCGCTTGGTATCGCGGCGCATCCCTCAAAGGGCGAGGTTTATGTTGCGGACTGGTATGCGCACAAAATCAGCATTGTTGATGTGGCAGAGTTCAAAGTCGTGGCCGAGATCGCGGTGGGTAAATCGCCGTCGGGATTGGCCGTCACGCCTGACGGTCGAACATTAGTATCCGCGGACCGGGACAGCGATCAGGTGTCGATTATTGACCTCGTCACGCGGACCGTCGTCGCCAGCGTGGCGGTTGGACAGCGGCCGTTCGGCGTTACGATCTCGGCCGATGGAGCGCGCGCCTATACTGCCAATGTCGCCAGCGATGACGTGACAGTCATTGATCTTGCGGCGCGGCAGGTCTCAGGCACGGTCAAAGTTGGACACCGGCCGTACGCCATTGCCTTGTCAGGCAACCGCGCGTTCGTGACCGACCAGGGTATCGGCACCGTCACCATTTTTGATACAACCACGCTCAAGACTGACAGGACGATCGAGGCCTGCGATCATCCCGAGGGTATTGAGACGGATGCTGCGGGCGCGACCGTCTATGTCGCTTGCTGGGGCGATAACGTGTTGCTTAAAATCGATGCGGCAACGCTTGGCGTCACCGGCCGTGTAAGCGTCGGAGATGGTCCACGCGCGTTCGGGAAATTTTTGCGTTAACCGGAAGCGCAATACGACGTTACCGCCTTTTAAGTACCCGCCAGAAATGAAATCCGTCATTAGTGTCGCAGACCAAGGCCTGCGGCCGCGGCTAAGCCATGTTGTGCGAAGAAACTGGTCAAGCGGATTTTCCGCCGCTAGAAACCCGCAACGGCTGGACAACGAACGACTGGAGAGACGACGCCCATGTATAAAACATTGACCTGCCTTGCAGCCGCTGCCGGGTTATCGCTCGCACTTGCGGCTCATGCAACAGCTGCGGCAGACGCGACCCCCAAAGCGACCGATTTGCTGTTTGAAGGAAAACATATCGCCAGCATATCTCCCGGGACGGAGCTGCTTTACAAATTCGTGCGCAAGCCTTCGAACGAGCAGGTTTTAGGCCCTGGATATACCGATGACATCAAGGTCAAGGTCGAGAGTGACGGAGCGCCTGGCAAAAAGAATGTCCTGGTGGAAATGTTCACGGGCGAGCGCGCCAAAGATCCAAATCGCATCACCGACATGGATGGCAACCCGATGCTCGTCGTCTATCTTGATACGGCGCTCGGTCATTTCCGGCTGCTTGCTGGTGGTGATCCGGCTTATCTGAAGAACAAGTTTAGCTCGAGCTTCACGAAGCCAGACGCCAAAGTCGAGCCCATCAAGATCTCCTACAAGGGCGGGGACGTCGATGGCTACCGGGTCACGGTTTCACCATTCGCGAGCGACCCCGCGAGGTCGAAAATGCGCGGTTTTGAAACTTCGACGTTCTCGATCAGTTTGTCGGATAAAATTCCAGGCCATTTCGCGCAGATGATCGCCAACTATACGAATTCGCAGAAGGATGCGCCGACGCTCGAGGAGCGGATGACGCTTGATGGCGTGGGAGACGTAAAATGAAGGTCGTTACGCGCTTTGTAGCCAGCGTTGTGGCGGTGACGGCGCTTGCGGTGACGCATGCAACAGCCATGGAATTGCCGGCAAACGATTATCCGACCTTCGATCGCGCCGACTATGTGTTTGCGTGTATGCAGACCAACGGGCAAACGCGCGAGATGCTCGAGAAGTGTGCATGTTCGATCGACAGAATCGCCGAGTTGCTGCCGTTCAACGAATACATCGAAGCGGAGACCATCAAGTCAGTTGGTATGCGCGGCGGGGACTCGCAGTCGCTCTTCAATTCGCCAAAGCTTCAGATGAAGATAAAGACTTTGCAGCTGGCGCAGGTTGAAGCCGAGTTGCGCTGCTTCTGAGGCCGGGCTTTTCTAAATCAATCGAAAGGCGCTCTTCGGGGCGCCTTTTTTTGTCTGGCTCACTCCCACTCCAATTCGGCGAAGGCTGCCGTCACGTTGCGTTTATGGTTCTCGTCGAACAACAGCCAATTGTCTTTCTCAGCGAGAGCGGCCGTCTCCGTCGTCTCCGACAGCGTGCGGCCATCTTTGATAGCGGCGCGGACGTCGCTGGCGACCGACTTTAGATAGCGCTCCAGCGGCAGCAGCGCTTCGTTCAGGCTCATCGACGGGGGGCCATGCCCGGGGACAACGCGGGCAACTTTTTCAGTTTTCAAAGCGTCGATCAATTTGAGCCAGCCGACGATCGAGCCGTCGATCGTCGGGATGCGCCCCGCGAAAGCGAGATCGCCCAAAATAAGCGTCTGCGTGTCGAGGTCGAGCACTGTCAGATCGTTGTCGGTGTGGGCGGTTTCGCGGGCCTTCAAGCGCAACACGCGCCCACCCAGATCGATATCGAGTGTGTCATCGACAGCTTTGGTTGGTGGCACAATCGATGTGCCGGCGAACTTTTCGTCGCCCATCCAGCCCTTGTTGCGGGTTAGATAGCCATCGGTGCGGGCGGCTAGGCCTCGAGCCATTTTGCGATGGGCGATGATTTCAGGTTTATCGACCGAGAACGCC
>JANOCZ010000097.1:0-2672 GCA_031412455.1 Hyphomicrobium sp.
GCGGTACTCCAGCTCCTTTGCCACCGTTGACCAGTGGCGTAATGACGTCACGGTAAGTGACGTTATAAACGCTCGAGCTCGAGTTGCTCAGACTCGTGGCAGGAACGCTGGTCGTTCGCTGTAGAGATGCTGTCAGCAGCATCACAACCCGCGAGACGCTGAAACTTTGCTTAAACGCGGCCCCACACGGCGACTTAGCCGGGCCAAGGCGCATTGCCTTCCACAACAAGCGGTCTCGCGATGCGACGCGGGCTGCGTTCATGCAGCAATGCGTGCTCGGCCGGGTTGCTTATGCGATGCGAACGCGATTTACATGAAAGGTTTGCGCAGACGGTTGACCCGCAAGCGTGGCGGAACTTTCGACGAACGCAAAACCCTGGGTGAGTAAATCTGCGTCGCGCTGCGTTGTCACGCGAATTGCCGGACGGCCGGGCTTGCCGCGCGGCCAACTGACTCCTAAAAAGGCAGGTGACGTTTCGCGGCAACACTCCTTTGCAGCGCCGTGACAGACGTGATCCCGTTAATCCGAGCATTGAATGTCCCACAACACCTTCGGCCACCTGTTTCGCGTCACGACATGGGGCGAAAGCCATGGTCCAGCGATAGGTTGTATCGTCGATGGGTGTCCGCCGGGATTGCGGCTCGACGCTCAAGACATCCAGGCGTTCCTCGATCAGCGCAAACCGGGCCAGTCGCGCTTCACCACGCAACGCCGCGAAGCCGACGCCGTCGCGATCCTCTCTGGCGTATTCAACGATGCAAACGGTCATCAAGTCACGACCGGCGCACCAATTGCGTTGCAAATCCAAAATACCGACCAGCGCTCGAAGGACTACGGCGACATCTCAGCCAAATACCGCCCAGGCCACGCCGACTACACCTACGATGCGAAATACGGCATCCGCGACTACCGGGGCGGGGGTAGATCGTCGGCGCGCGAAACTGCCTCTCGCGTTGCAGCCGGCGCCATTGCTCGCAAGATTATTCCCGGCGTCACGATCCGCGGCGCGCTCGTCCAAATGGGCCCGCACAAGATTGATCGTGCCAGCTTTGACTGGCACGAGGTCGCCAACAATCCGTTTTTCTGCCCCGACGCTAAAGCTGCACAGCAATGGGAAGCCTATCTCGACGGCATTCGCAAATCGGGATCGTCGATCGGCGCAATTATCGAAGTCGAAGCGACGGGAGTTCCAGCCGGTTGGGGCGCTCCTCTTTATGCAAAACTTGATCAGGATCTGGCGAGCGCCATGATGTCGATCAACGCCGTGAAGGGCGTCGAAATCGGCGCCGGCATGGCCTCGGCTGAACTGACCGGCGAAGAGAACGCCGACGAGATGCGCATCGGCCCTGACGGCAAGCCGCTCTTTTTATCGAATAACGCCGGAGGAATCCTTGGTGGTATTTCGACCGGCCAGCCGATCATTTGCCGCTTTGCGGTCAAGCCGACCTCATCGATCCTCTCGCCGCGCAAAACGATCGATCAACACGGCGCTGAAACCGATATCAGCACCAAAGGCCGGCACGATCCGTGCGTCGGCATCCGCGCCGTGCCCGTCGGCGAAGCCATGATGGCAATCGTGCTCGCCGACCACTTTCTTCGCCATCGCGGCCAATGCGGAAATTAGCGTCAGCGCCGGAATACGGCTACCGCTTCGATATGCGGTGAGTAGACGAACTGATCGACTGGCGTAACTGACCGCAACGAATAGCCGCCATCGATCAACGTCCGCGCATCGCGCGCCAGCGTCGCGGGATTGCACGACACCGCGACAACGGTTTTGAGTTTAGACCGCGCCAGCATCCGGGCCTGCGCTTCCGCTCCTGCGCGCGGCGGATCGAAGATCGCGGCGTCATGTTCATTGAGTTCGAGCGCCGACATCGGCTCGCGAAAGAGATCACGCACCAGCGTCGTGACAGGCTTGATGCCGGTCGCCTTACGCACACTGTTCGCCAAGGCCGCGATCGCCAGCTTGTCGCTATCGACCGCGAGAACTTTGCTGCGCGCCGCGATCGGCAACGTGAATGCGCCGAGCCCGGAGAAAAGATCGACGACCTTTTTCGAGCTTCCCAGCTCACCGATGACGAGATCCACCATCGCGCGCTCAGCGGCAGCAACGGCTTGAATGAACACGCCGGGCGGAATCACGACGTCGGTCGCGCCAAACACGAGAAACGGCGCGATCGCTTCATAAACCGGCTCGCCCTCAACACTGACCCGGACGAAATCGAATTTGACCGCCGCCGCGGCAATGGCCGCGCGCACGTCCGACGTCAATTTGCGCGCAATGCCCTCAAGGCCGACATCGAGCCCTGATACTGTCGCGGTGACAGTGATCCGCGCTTCGCCGCGCGCCGACATCAAAGGAGCAATCAGCACTTTAAGGCCCGGGATCGCGGTCACGATGCGCGGCTCTAGGAGGGGGCATTCGACGACATCGACAAGATCGTGCGACTGCGCCTCGTGAAAGCCTAACAGCAATCCGGCACTCGTTCGCCGCACCGAGAATATCGCCCGCCGTCGTCGTCCATCAACGCGCACGAGCGCCGCGACGTCAGCTTCGATCCCCCGCGCGCTGAATGCCGACACGACCGCGTCGCGCTTCCAAGCCGCGTACGTTGCGGGCGCCATGTGCTGGACCGCGCAACCGCCGCACTGAGTGAAATGCCGGCAG
>JANOCZ010000098.1:0-1550 GCA_031412455.1 Hyphomicrobium sp.
GATGAAGGATTGGCGGCTGTCGGCGGAGCGGGATTTTTTACCCTTCACGACCGACGACGGTGCGGCAAAGGCTGGCACGGCCGGCACGGTCCGCGCGGTCAATGGCGCGACTAGGCCCACAATCGAAGTGCCGGCGTCGGCCAATGTGCGCTTGCGGTTGCTCAACGTCGATCCAACGCGCATTAGCGAGGTCGGTATCGAGGGAGCAATAGCGTCGATCATCGCGGTCGATGGAAATCCGTGCCGGCCAATGCCGCTGACGTCGTGGCGCTTTGGTCCCGCGTCGCGGCTTGATATTATGCTGCGATCTCCAAAGGCGGGGGGTGTCGTGCGTTTGCTCGATTATTTTGCGCGCGAGCCGGTCGTATTGGCCGAGTTAAGCGCGGCTGGCGCGCCAAGACGGCGTGATCGGTTCGCCGCCACGCCGCTCAAAAGTCACGTGTTTGCCAAAGCTGATTTGGCGAATGCGGAGCGTCTGACGGCTACATTTTCGGCGACAGCGACGGGGGCCGCGGTGGTGGCCAACAGCGATCAAAGCGGATTACCGATTGGTGCTCTTTGTCTTTCCAAGCGGTCCTTCTGGGCGATCAACAAGCAGGCGTGGCCGAGCGCCGATCACAAACTGCTGGGGCCGCCGCTGTTCAAGCTCGCGCTCGGGCGCAGCTATATTTTTGAGCTGCAGAACCTGACGTCTCAGCCCCACCCCATTCATGTTCACGGGCATACGTTCGAGGTTTTGTCGTCGAGTTTGCGCAAGCTTTTTCCCCGCCACCGCGCCGATACGGTGCTGTTGCTGCCCAAGGAGCGGATCGAAGTGGCGCTCGTCGCTGATAATCCCGGCAAGTGGATGTTCCACTGTCATATCCTCGAGCATCAGGAAACCGGCATGATGGGCTACATCGAGGTCGCATGACGGGCTCGCAGTTCGCTGTCGTCGCTGGGTGCGGTGCGGTCGTGGTGGCAATTGGATCTTGATATTCGCTAAGCCGGTGCGGGGCGATCGATTGGACGCGCGAGCCGGTAAAGCATTGTTTGATCGCGCGTGGATCGCCGCGCCGTCATCCACCGACTCGTCGGACGGATTGGGCCCGCTCTTCAATGCGCGGTCATGCGCGTCGTGTCACGCAGGCGGCGGTGGCGCGCGGGTGAAAATCGATGCAGTTCGAAATTCGCGATTAATTCAAAAACTTTCTGGCGCGGTTGTGCGGCTCGGTTCCGCAGATGGCAAAACAGATCCCTATTACGGTTTGCAGTTGCAGACCGATGCGGTGCCAGGGCTCACGCCCGAGGCTCGAATTTCATTTCTACCCAAGCTGTCGGTGCAGTTGTTCGGGCCGCCGTTGGCGGACGGGATTGCAATGGGGGTTCGTGTTGCGCCCTCGCTTTGGGGCCGCGCGGACGCCGCTCGAATAGCCGATGCGGAGATCGTCAAACGCGAAGATCCCGATGACACGGATCACGACGGCATTTCGGGCCGTGCGCGAAGAGTTGACGGTGAGGTCGGGCGGTTCGGATGGAAGGCTCAGCACGCAACGTTGCCGGCGCAGATC
>JANOCZ010000099.1:0-4048 GCA_031412455.1 Hyphomicrobium sp.
AGGCTCCAAGGGGTTTACGAAGGATCTTTGCCGAGAGTTCAATATTACGACTGCCGCCTATGGACCGTTCAGCGATGCAGCGAGCGCCAAGGCTTATATCGCGCAGCAGGCGCTGCCGATCGTCATCAAAGCCGATGGGCTGGCGGCGGGCAAGGGCGTCGTGATCGCTGAGACGCGCGCTGAAGCGGAGCTGGCGATCGATGCGTGTTTCTCGGGCGCGTTCGGGGCTGCGGGCAGCGAGGTCGTCATCGAAGATTATCTCGATGGCGAGGAAGCGAGTTTCTTCGCGCTCGTGGATGGGGAGACGGCGCTACCTTTGGCTGCGGCGCAAGATCACAAGCGCGTCGGCGATGGCGATACGGGGCCCAACACCGGCGGTATGGGCGCTTATTCGCCAGCGCCCGTTATGACCCCGGCGATGGTCGAGCAGACGATGCGCGAGATCATTCTGCCGACCGTCGCTGGCATGAAGCAACGCGGGACGCCGTTCACGGGCGTGCTGTTTGCGGGTCTGATGATCAATGCGGCCGGACCAAAACTGATCGAATACAACGTGCGGTTTGGCGACCCCGAGACGCAAGTGATCCTGATGCGCCTGCGCAGCGATCTCCTGCCGCTGCTCATCGCGACAGCTGAAGGAATGCTTGCACAACAGACTGTGCGCCTCACTGATGATGTCGCCCTGACAGTCGTGATGGCCGCTGAAGGCTATCCTGGGACGCCGCTCAAAGGCACCGTCATCGGTGGGCTCGCGAGCGCGGCGCGCATCGACGGCGTTGAGATCTTTCATGCTGGCACACGGCGTGATGGCCAACGCATTCTGGCCGATGGCGGCCGGGTGCTCAACGTCGCGGCGCGCGGTAAAAGTGTCGCCGAGGCGCAGGCGCACGCATACGCGGCCGTCGCTCTCATCGACTGGCCGGAAGGTTTCTGCCGCAATGACATCGGCTGGCGGGCGATTTCACGCGACCACGGTTAATCCTGACGGATGGTCGCGTTCTGGGCCCGTGACTAGCTTCCCGGTGCCATCGCAGTGCATAATGGCGCAATGAAAAAATCAGCTTCCGAATTCGACGCCGCGCGAATGCCGGTCGCGCCCGATACGCCGAAGGCGCTGCCAACGATCGGCGTTGCCCTGGGCGGTGGCGGCGCGCGCGGGCTTGCTCATATCGCGATGCTCGAGGTTTTCGACGAGCTTGGCGTCAAGCCCAGCATCATCTCGGGGACTTCGATCGGCGCGATTTTCGGGGCGGCTTATGCGTCCGGGATGACGGGCCGTGAGCTTCGCGCTCACACGCGCGACGTGCTCAAGCAGAGGCTGGGTCTGGTGCGGGACTTGTTTGCCGCGCGCTCACAACCCTTTCAACGATTGCGCAATCCATTTGCGGCGCGCAGTTCAATCCTCGATCCGCTCGCCCTGCTCGATCTCGTGCTGCCTAAAAGTATCAAGGCAACGTTTGAAGAGCTCCCCATTCCGCTGAAGATCGTCGCGTCGGATTTTTACGAGCAGGAGGCCGTCATTTTTTCAAGCGGCCCGCTGCGCCCGGCTGTTGCCGCCAGCATGGCGCTGCCGGTCATTTTTCAACCTGTTATGGAAAACGGCCGCGTGCTCATCGACGGCGGCTTGACCAACCCGTTGCCGTTCGACCTGATCATGCAGGAGGCCATGCTGACGGTCGCGATCGACGTTACGGGCGTGCCGGTGCCAGACCCACGGCGCGCGTCGCCGACCGCATTCGAATCGCTCTTTGCGAGCGCGTTTCTGTTTGAAAATTCGATCATCAAAGAGAAGTTGCGCGCCTCGAAACCCGACATTCTGATCAGCTCGGGGACCAGCCAATATCAGGTTCTCGACTTTCTGAAGTTCGACGAGATCCTGGCGGCGGCCGAGCCGGCGAAGGAACGCTTGAAAGTGCAGTTGGCGCGGATGCTCGAATTCGAAACGCTGCCGCAAATCGAGACGCCCGATGAACCGGCACCTCAAGTCATCGAGATGGATCAAACCGTTGCTGCGCCAAAGCGGCGTCGTGGCATTCTCAAGCGGCGCGTCAAAAGTCTCGAGTCCGATTAGCCGGTTGGTCGGCGTTGCGCAAAAAACTCGCGCAGCAACGCGGCCGATTCCGTTTCGCCCAGGCCGCTGTAAACGTCGGGCGCGTGATGGCAGGTCGGTTGATTGAAAATCCGCGCACCATGTTCGACACCGCCGCCCTTGGGATCGCTCGCGCCGTAGTAGAGGCGGCGGATGCGCGCAAACGAAATTGCGGCCGCGCACATCGGGCACGGCTCGAGTGTCACGTATAAGTCGCAGCCCGGCAGCCGTTCCTGGCCAAGTTTGGCGCAGGCATCGCGGATCACGACGATCTCGGCATGGGCGGTTGGATCGTTGCACTCACGTGTGCGGTTGCCTGCCGTGGCGATAACGCTTCCAGTTGCATCGACCAGGACGGCGCCGACCGGGATTTCACCGCGTTCGCCGGCACTGGCTGCCTCGCGCAAGGCCGCATCCATATGGGCGACGGCGGTATGGCTTACGGAGCCCGGCGATGCCATAAGACGCTTCCACTTTCAGGACCACTCAGCTGCGATGGCCAATAGCCCGTTTCGACCCAAACTCAAGAAGCCGGTAAAACCGGCTGTGCCGACTGTCGTACACGCGCGCACGCGCTCGACGCCAGGGGCCAGCAATGTCGTCGCTGGCGAACCGATGCGCATTGCCAAAGCCATGGCGCGCGCCGGGCTGTGCTCGCGCCGTGAAGCCGAGCGCTGGATCGCAGATGGCCGCGTCAGCGTCAATGGCAAGCTCCTTAAAACGCCGGCCTGCGAAGTCGGCCGCGGCGACAAAATCATCGTCGATGGGCGGGCCTTGCCGCTCGCCGAGCCGGTCAAGCTGTGGCGCTATCACAAGGTCAAAGGCCTCGTCACGACGCATGCGGATCCGCAGGGCCGCCCGACCGTGTTTGACAAGCTGCCGCCCGAGATGGAACGCGTCATCTCCATCGGCCGGCTCGACTTCAATACCGAGGGACTGCTGCTGCTGACCAACGACGGCGGCTTGGCGCGCTATATGGAATTGCCCGCCACGGGTTGGACGCGGCGCTACCGGGTTCGCGCGCGCGGCCGCGTGACGCCCGCCGATCTCGCGAATTTAAAAGATGGCCTCGCTGTTGACGGCGTGCAGTACGGTCCGATCGAGGCAGCCATCGATAGTGTGCAAGGCGCCAACATGTGGCTGACGATTGCGATCCGGGAAGGCAAAAATCGCGAAGTGCGAAAAATCCTAACGCATCTTGGCGTCGAGGTGAACCGCTTGATCCGCGTTTCGTTTGGACCGTTCCAATTGCTCGATCTCGAGCCGGGTGCCGTCGAACAAGTCAAGCGGCGAACGCTATCGGAACAGCTCGGGCCGCAACTGTCGCACGATTTCGGTTTGTCGGAGAGCCCCGAGGATCGGAAGGTGCGGCAGGCCGGCGGCAAGCGCGAGGAGTGATCCAATCATCGGCGCTTTGCATTCATGAGAATCGTTGCGGGTAAATTTCGCGCGCGGGCGATCGCGGCGCCGGATCACGATGGATTGCGGCCGACATCCGATCGTGTGCGCGAAAGCGTGTTCAACATATTGGCGCACGGCGTCGATGACTTCGAACTCGCCGGGGCGCGCGTCATCGACCTGTTCGCTGGGACCGGCGCGCTCGGCCTCGAGGCGATGTCGCGCGGTGCTGCCTATTGCCTGTTTGTCGAAGACAACGCAGATGCTCGCGCGCTCATCCGCACCAACGTCGAAGCGTTTGGGTTAACGGGCGAAACGCGCATATTTCGCCGCGATGCGACTGATCTTGGGCCGGCGGCAAAAAATGACCGCTACGGCCTTGCGTTTCTCGACCCTCCCTACGGTCGCGGGTTGGGCGAAAAGGCCCTCAGCGGGCTAATTTCGGGCTCCTGGCTCATGCCAAAATCGATCTGTGTCTTGGAAGAGCGGAGCGGCGTTGCGTTCACCATACCAGGCGGATTAACCGAGATCGATCGGCGTGGTTACGGGGACACCGAAATC
>JANOCZ010000100.1:0-8725 GCA_031412455.1 Hyphomicrobium sp.
TTCAGCTGAGGCGCGAACACGAGATGTTCGTCGCGCAGATTTCGTACGCAGTCCGGGCGGTTAGCTCAGCGGTAGAGCACACGCTTCACACGCGTGGGGTCATAGGTTCAATCCCTATACCGCCCACCACTGATTGAAAGCGCCAACTGCGGCCCAGTCAGCTTCGCCAAGAGTTCAGGTCAGCGCCGCACGTGCCGCAACCTGATTTGGGTAACCCCAGCTACTTCATTCGCGCGCTCGAACAAAAATAGCGCGCGAATGGCCCGGCAACCGATTTCGAATCCATGCTCGCAAACGCTCTGGCCAACTTGATGCCGCAGGCGAGTGCGCGATTGCTTGCGGCAACACCATCAAAATGAACAGCACATGTACGGACCGTTACCAACGCATTCATTTCGTCCAGGTTAATGTTTCGCATTCACCTGGGAGTTGGAAATATGAAGCGAATCTTATCCACAGCCGCCGCCATTCTTGCTCTGACGGCCTTCGTCGCTCCGGCTCAAGCCTACGACCCTGAGCATCAATCTGATCACCGTGAGCATCGCCGTTTTCACGGCTATGTGGCTGACGATCACGCCGAAGCACATGAAGAGGGATTCTATAGCCGCCGCCACCATCGCCGGTATCATCGTGCATTGAAACGACAGCACCACGGATTCCACGACGAACACCCCAATACGCGGCATGACCATAACAGACGGCCTCGTTATCGTGCGTGGTGGCGCTACTAGGGACTAGGCTCAGTAGAAGGGCGCGGGGACAGTTCTCAAATCGGACTGATGCCTCGCGCCCGCTCGAGACATAGCGCGCTTTGGCCCGGCAGCCCGTAGGACTCCATGCTTGCGCACAAACACGCGCTGCATCCCGCGCCACAACGCAAACGCGCATCGATCCATACGACACCGCGAACGACCTGATCCGACGTAGGGGTAACACTTCGAATGTCACGGCGAGCGGCAGACGAAATGTCGGAACTTTTATTCTAAACTTTTGTAGTCAAGAATATAGAAGTGTTGCGGCGGCGCAACGGACTTTCTCGCACGTAAATGCTCAAAGGTTTGTCACGCGCTCGGCAACCGCCAAGTCCGATCTGGGGCTTTTAACCCCAATCATTGGAGAGCATCATGTCACGTTCAATCGCGTCAGCCGCGATCTATTGCATTTCCTCGACGTTCCTGAGCGTGCAAGTTGTTCTCGCTCAGTCTGCTGAAAAAACACCGGCCGAGGTCGAACTGCCGCCTGTCAATGTCGAACAAGGTGATGAGCAGAAGACGACGCCAAAGGTAACGCCAAAGCCGGCAGCTGCTGCGCTCCCGCCGAAACCCGTTCAAGCAGCTCAGAAAACTGTCGTTAAAAAGAAGAAAACGCCGGAGTCAGCGCCGGCACCTGAGCCGGCTCCAGAGCCGGCGCCAGCGCCGACTGCGGCTTCTGGTCCCGCGCCTGGAAACTTTGAGCCCATCGTCGGAGAAGCTCCGACGTCGACATCAGAGGGGCAGCCTGGCGCGCCCGGCAGCGGCACGACCGGCATCGACGGCTACACAGCCGTCGGCACGTCATCCGCGACGAAGACCAACACGCCGCTCAAAAACATTCCGCAATCCATTTCCGTCGTCACGAAGCAGCAGACAGACGATCGAGGCAGCAAGAGCCTCGGCGAAGCTCTGGCTTATGTTCCCGGTGTGGTGGTCGCTCAAGGCGAAGGCCATCGCGACCAGGTCACGATCCGTGGCCAAGGCACAACGGCTGACTTCTTCATCGACGGAGTGCGCGACGACGCCGAGTACTTTCGTGATTTGTACAACGTCGAAGCGATCGAAGTTCTCAAGGGTCCGGCGGCCATCACGTTCGGTCGCGGCGGCGGCGGCGGCGTCATCAACCGCGTGACCAAGAAAGCCGATGGCGAGCGCGTTCGCGAGGCGACCGTCAATTTGGGCATGTTCGAGCGCAAGCGCACAACGATCGACGTCGGCGATGCAATCTCAAGCAACATCGCGTTCCGCTTCAACGCGATGTACGAGAACTCCGAAAACTTCCGCGATTTTTTCGAATTAGAGCGCTACGCGTTAAATCCCGAACTCGCGTTTAAGCTCAGCGATCAGACCAAGCTTTCGCTGAGTTACGAGTATTACAACGATGACCGCACGGTTGATCGCGGCGTGCCTTCACGCAACGGCCGCCCTTCGCTGGGCCGCGTCGAAACGTTCTTTGGCAATCCCGACGTAAGTTTCTCCAAATTTGCGGGCCAAACCACAACAGCGACGATCGAACACCGCACCGATTTCGGTTTGAACATTCGCAATCACACCGTCTACGCTGATTTCGATAAGGTCTACTCAAACACCTTCGCGGCCAGCCCAGTGTCGGCTGGAAATGCGGTGGTGATCGATGGCTACATAGACACGACGCTGCGGGAGAACATCATAAACCAAACGGATCTTACTTACCGGTGGGACATGGGCAACGGCATCCGCCACACGTTTGCTGCGGGCACCGAATTCTCACGCCAGGAAACGAACAACAACCGAAATGGTCCGCGCTTCAACACACCTACTGGCCCGGCGACGATCACGGTTCCATTCGACAATCCGACGACGTTCGCGCCCGTCTTCTTCAACAATCCAGTCCGGCGCCGCTCCACCGAATTGCAAGTCGCGAGCGGCTACATTCAAGACCAGCTCGAAATCACGAAATACTTCGAAGTCATCGGCGGCCTGCGCTACGACCATTTCGACATCGCCTTCGAGAATGGATTGAACGGCCAGACAATCGAGCGCGTTGATAACGTCTGGTCGCCGCGTCTCGGCTTCGTTGTGAAGCCGCTCGAAGCCCTGTCACTCTACGTCAGCACTTCGGAATCGTTTTTGCCAGGCGCTGGCGATCAGTTTAACAATCTCACTCTTGCGAATGGATCATCGCTGGCGCCGGAACAGTTCCAGAATGATGAGATCGGCTTCAAATGGGAAGTTGCGTCCCGGCTTTTTCTGACAGGCGCACTCTTCAAGCTCGACCGCACGAACCAGATTGTTACGGTCGGCCCTGGCGTGTCGGCGCAGGTTGGATCAACGCGCACCGAAGGCGGCGAAATTTCATTGACCGGCTATCTCACGAATGAATGGCAGGTGTCGGCTGGCTGGGGCCACCAGATCGCGGAAATCGAGGTCGGAAACAGTTCCGGGGCCGTCGTCGCTGGCAATGAAGTGCCGTTCGTGCCGCATAACGTTTATTCGCTTTGGAACCGCTACCAGTTCACGCGCATGTTTGGCGCCGGCGTCGGCGTGATCCATCAGACTGAGCAGTTTGCAGCAGCTGACAATCTGGTCACTCTGCCCAGCTTCACGCGGGTAGATGCCGCGCTGTTTGTGGATTTCGCTGAAAACTGGTCGGCCCAAGTCAACGTCGAAAACGTGTTCGATCAGGACTATTTTGCGTCCGCGCACAACAACAACAACATCTCGCCTGGCGCGCCGCGCGCTGCTTACGTTACGGTGAAGGCTAAGTTTTAAAGTCTGCCATGACCTGTTTCTTGACCTAGCTGAGAGTGTGGAATTTGCCAGCGAAGAAGGGGCGCCCGGCAGCCTATTAAAATCCATGCTCGCGCACGAACACGCGTTGAACGCCGCGCCACAGCATAAACGCCGGGCTGACCCTTTGTGCATCGATCCACACGACGCCGCGTACGACCTGATTCGATGTGTGGGGGAATTCTTCAAATGTCACGTCGAAGAAGCCGTGGCGGGTCTGGAGTTTGTTGCGCTCGCCGTGCGATATGATCGGCCCGCCGTTCCGGTCGGCCAGCATCGGTTCGGAAATGCTCCCGTCGCTCGCCGCCGATATCGATTTTAAGATCAGCGGTTGGGGCGCTTGCACGATGTCGTCTGGGATGAACACTGCTTTTGCGCCCTCCCTCACGCGCATCATGTCTGGCTCGGCCAGCATCCCGCGGACAAGCGAGCGGTCATCGCTGATGAGCCGAGCTAGCGGCTGTTTCTCGTTCACCCAAACACCCGACGCGATATCGCTATCGAGGTCGACGATACGCCCATCGAACGGAGCGTGGATGACGAGCATATCCATTTGCCGACTGATCGCCGCCAATTTCTCGCGCGATTGCGCAAGTTTGCTCGCAACGATGCCGCGCAATTGCTGTTCTCTGCTGCTTGTTTGAAGTCTCGCCAACTGAAACTCGAGCGCGCGCAATTCGAGGCTCGCTCGCTCGCGGTTTTTTTCCAGTTCCGAAGTGTCAGCGGCGAACAGAATATCGCCGGCCCGGACGCTTTGGCCGGAAGCTACGAGGACAGTACCAATGCGGGCTGCAAAAGGCAGGTACAGTGCTTCTTCTTGGTGGGCGACCTGTACGGCTGACGCCTCGACGGTCGAAAGCCACGGCACGAGCAGCGCTGCCAATGTGGCTGCCAAGCAGGCGCCGGTCCTCGCCGATCGCGCCCTTCTCTTGATTTCATCGCGTAACTTCCACCACGTCATGAATTCTTTCGCAATCGGCTGGGCAATGAAGACGATGATCTCGAATAGGCCGAGCACAATGCCAATAGCCTTACCGGCGACTGTGTACACGAGCAGCGCTATGCCCAAGAACAGGAGCAACCGGTAGATGGCCGTCAGCGCGGCATACACGATCAGGAACAAGTGCAACCGCGCAGCGAGCTGCTCGGGCGGGTCATGCTTTAAATCGAATAGAAATTCTCTCAGCTTCCACGTTCCGAGTGCGAACGCCCGGGGTTGCAGGTTGGGGACATCGAGATAGTCCGAAAGCGCGAAGTATCCATCGTAGCGCATGAATGGATTGAGATTGATCGCGATCGACAGCGCGATCGAGGCGGTCGAAATCGCAAAGCAAATGTTGCGCAGCAGGCCATCATCCAGAAACGACCAGAGAAGAATGGCACAGGCGGCGACGATCGCCTCCGCCGCGACTCCGGCAAACACAATAGCCAAGCGCTCAGACTTGCGCGAGAGCCGCCAGCTATCCGTGGTGTCGGTATAGAAGACCGGCGTGCCCAGCATGACGGCGATGCCCATGCTCGGCACACGGCAGCCGTAGCGCACCGTCGTCAGCGCATGGCCAAATTCGTGACATGCCTTGAGCCCAAGCACGACGACCGCATAGAGAAGGAGCGACTGCATCTGAAGTGCATCGGCCGCCGCAGCCGTCACCGCACTCCACTGCCGCGCAGCTAAGTAGAGGCCAATAATAGCAATGCTCGTGATCAGAATTAAGAAGGATCTTGAAAATAGAAACGAGAGTTGCGGCAGCGCTGCTTTGAGTGCACGCTCGGGCCGCACGAGGGGCATCCTGAAGAACAAGTACCCGTGCAGCATCGTCGTCAGCACGCCGCGTTGGTTCTTCTCGTGCAGGCCTGAGAGTTGGCGCCAAGAGCCAGACGCATCCGATTGCGTCAGCTGATTGGTCAGGGCGAACCCAAACACCCGGTCGATGTCATGGGTCGACGGCTGCAAACCGAAGCGATGGCGTAGTTTATGTAGAAGGTCTTCCTTGGTCGTTGCGTCGCGCCAGGCAAGAAAAATCACCGACTCTGGCCACGGCAGCTGGAAAAAGCTTGCGCGAATTTGATCGCCCACAATTGCTGACGGCAGGCCGCCGCGGGCGTGATCAATGAGGTCAATGGTCAAATCGCGCCGCAGCGACGGCATCGGAGTCAGTTGCTGCGCGGCAGGCTTTGGGGGCTGCGCGTCAGACCTTCGATCCGCATCGCTCATCGACCGAGCCACTGCCTGACTGCGGCGATCGGCCGGCGCAACAGGTAAAACCACACTGGGACTTTTGTTCCGTTAACGCGGGCTATCCCGCGATTGCCAATCCGATGTATCTCGCTGCTGTCAAATTTTGCGAACACGCGAAACACCAAGAGCTGTTCGGCCGACAGCACGGGCCGGTAGCTTATGCGGTTTATGGAGCCCGAGATCGGCCGCAGCGGATCGCCGTCGAGAAACAGTTGGACCGGACCACCTTCTTCGAGGGCCAACGCGTCCGATACTGGCAACTCGATCCTGATTTCCGACTTGGCGGGGTCGCCAATTTCCATGAGACGCTCGCCAGTTGAGACGGGCTTGCCGATCCAATCTGACTTCGCTGAATAGATCAGCACACCGGATTTTGCGGCTTTTATTTCAGAGCGTTCGAGCATTTCCTCGGCAAACTCAAACTCAGCGGTAGCGACGTCGAGCTCCGCTTTGGCGATCGACAGTTCCTCCATATCTTTTTGATTGGCAGTCGCGGTCTGCACATTTTTGAAATAGCGCGCCTCGGCAACCGCGGTGTTTCGGTTGGCCACTTCATAGTCGTTGCGCTGCTTGACGTCGACGAACCTGACGATCACCGTTTCCTTTTCGACCCACGTGCCGGGCTGAGCGGTGATCTCGCCGACCACGCCGTCAAGCGGAGCAGTGACAAGAACCGGAGCCGACGCGACGATCTCGGCCGGCGCTAATGCCGACAATGTCGTCGGGAGAAACATGGCAAGAGAAATCGCCGCTGTGGATGCGAGGGCAATGGCCCGCTTCGACATATACTTCTTTGCTCTATTCATCGTCGTATCGCCAGACGGCAACAGCGCCTCGAACGCGTGCCCGTAAGCGCCCGCCAACGGCACCAGCAGTGCTAAATCCTGCGCCAACCACGGCTCTTTCCTGAGCGCAATGAAAGCTGCAAGGACGCGCCCCGTGCGCCCCTTGATCGGCAGCCATATCGCGTGCGGCTGGAGGAACGGCTCGCCGCGTAGCTGCCAGGCCTTCGCATCCTCATTCAGGGCGACGCGCCGCGCCTCCCCCTTCTTCATCAATTCGGCGTGCTTTGGATGCGCAAGCCATTCTTCGATGGCGCGCGGCAGGGACGCACTCCGGTCAACCTTCGATACGCTTGATGCGCGCGTGATTGTCCACCCGTCGATCTGTCCCGGCTCGACCAAAAATGCGAGGTCGAATGCTATGAGTTTACGCGTCGCGTTGACGATTGCGAAACGCAGCTTGTCCGCCGTCTCGCAGGACCGCGCTTCGATTTCGAGTTCGACATACTGGGTGATTGGCCCCAACGCCGCCGGATCGGAATATTTTTGTTCTTCGGCGGCCGATAACGGCAGGGCAAACGGAATTGTCACTGCGCGCGTGTCGATGTTGGCGGACGGCGTCAGAAGCGGCAAGTTCAGACTGCGAAGTCCCGGCGCGCTGCTCATTTGCCTGCCTCTTGTTGGGTCTCTTCTAGTGCGAAGATTGCGCTGCCGCTCATCCCCGGCATGACGCCCGGCGCGGGCTGCGTGAGCTCGGCGATCAACCGTGCGCTTTGGCTGATTGGATCGATCGCCCCGGTTGACTGCAGAACGCGCGCTTCATGCGTCTCGCCGTTCTCATCCACTTTTACGGGAAACAGGGTGCCGCTGGAGATTCTAGACAGCCACGACGACGGCACCATGAGGACCAACTCGAGCCGGCTATCGTTTATAATTTTTATCAGTGGCTGATTGGGTGTCGGCATCTCGTGGATCTGGGCGATTTTTTCGACCACGCGGCCGTCGAATGGCGCATAGATCGTGCAGCCGGCACTTCTCACCTCGAGGCTACGGGCTTCGGCTTCGGATTTTTCCATTTCGAACTTCGATTGTTCGACAGAAAATTCTCCGGCCGCCCGGTAGCGCATCAGTTGCATTTGCGTCTCGTACGCAGCGCGGCTAGCCCGGTGCACCGCAACAGACGCGTCGTGTTCGGCGTTCAGCTTTCGGCAATCGAAGGCGACGATCCGATCTCCCTTGAGTATCCTGTCACCTTCACGCGCCGGCAAATAAGAAATCCGGGCGCTGATCTCGGCTGATATCGCCGCTGTTTCGACGGCGCGGAAAACCACTCGCACGCTTGAGCCAGACGCGACGCCGCTGCGCCCATCCGGGTCCGCCCGGAGCGACTCGTTTCTCGCAACGAAGGCCGTCTCGGCGTGGCCGTTAGTTATGCTTCCCCCCAATAACGGCGTGGTCACAATCAGGATTGCTATCGACTGCCAGCAGACTGTGATAACCGTGACCGCAGACGTTGAGCAGCGCTCCCAGACGCGCGACTTTCGTTGGGGCTCGCGCGGCTTCCTCGCAAATTGCGCTTTGGCTTCGCTGAGTGTTTGCGTGCGCAGACGTTTCAATTTGCAGGTCCACCCAGGCTTTGACGCTGTGACAGGGCGGGCACTTCCACCCGAGCCACGGCTTGCGTCGCCGTATCGTTCGCGATCTCTGGCAAATCGCCGATCGCCGTCGCATAATTCGCAAACGCCGACTGCAACTCAGCGAATGCTAAAATGGCGCGCACGTCAGCCAAAAGCGTTTCCAGCTTTTCTCGGGTCAATTGCTGCGGGCCAACCTTTCCGGCCAAAACCGATGCTTCGACTTGGGCGAGGATCTGCTTTTGCGCTGCTGCTGACTGTTCGGCATCGCCATATGCCTGGCTGTGCACTGCTAAGCGCGCTCGCGCCACATGAACCTGCATGACAATGGCGGCTGCGGTCGCCAACGCCGCCTGCCGATGATAGCGCTGCTGTCCATCTACGACTTCGAGGTCGTCATCAACGCGCGCCAGCCTGACGAGATTTCCGGCGAGCTTCGTACCCCAGCTAAGCCAGTTCGAATTGACGAGGAACGAATTTGTGTCGCTCGATAGCGAGCCCGTCAGGGTGACGCCTGGAAGCGCTTGAAGCAAGGTTGCGTCGACTTCA
>JANOCZ010000101.1:0-15590 GCA_031412455.1 Hyphomicrobium sp.
CGCTGATCGTTGCGGCGAACGGGCCGCTCATTGTGACGGCTGGTGAATGCGAGGTGTTGAGGGTCAGTTCGTCGCCGACGTCGCTGGCGAACGCAACGAGGCTTTGCAGCTCGTGGTAGCCGTCGGGGCGGCGGCCCAGGACTTCGAGCGTCAGGTTGACTTTGGCGGGGGCGAATTCACGAAAGATGGTCATGGAAGTGAGGGATTAGGGGTTAGGGATTAGGGATTAGGGATTAGGGATTAGGGACTAGATAGCAAAACGGGCGCTGTCTGCGCCCGTTGCAAGCAATTGATAACGCGTCCACTCACTCCCCGAATTAGCGGGGACAGGCTTGCGCCCTCCCGAGGGAGAGGGAATGTCGTTACTGGACAACGCCGGGGCGGTTCAGATCGCTGCGGCGGCGCGAGGGCTCGTAGCGCTGGACCTGGCGATTTTTCGGACCGGCTTTGACTTCGGCCTTGGGTGGAATGCCGCGATCAAGCTTGATCTTGATTTTCTCCATATCCTCGGGCTCAGGATTGAGCGAGATCGACTGACCCCACTGGAACTTCGCCTCGCGTTCGCGGCCGACCTGCCAGAACGCATCACCTAAGTGATCGTTCAACGTCGGGTCTTCCGGTTTAATTTCAACCGCGCGTTCGAGATACTTCACGGCATCCTTGAAGTTGCCCTGCTTGTAGTGCGCCCAGCCCAAGCTATCGACGATGTAGCCGTCGTCGGGCTTCAGCTGGACGGCCTTTTCAATCAGCTTCATGCCCTCTTTCATGTTCTTGCCCTGGTCAATCCAGGAATAACCCAGATAGTTCAGGATCAACGCCTGATCGGGCGCGAGCGCGAGTGCCTTCTTCAAATCGGCTTCGGCAGCTGGCCAATTCTTCATGCGCTCATAGGCCGTGCCGCGGGCATAATAATAACCCCAGTGGCGCGCGTCAGCTTTGCCGAAGAGGGCGATGGCGCGCGAGAAGTAGTTGACGGCTTCCGGGTAATTTTTGCGGCCGCGGGCAATGTTGCCCAAAGCTTCGAGCGGGCGCACGTCCTTGGGGTCTTTTTTGACAAGCTGTTCGAGAAGCGACTTGGCCTCATCGGTGCGCTCGAGCGAATTCAAGTTAAAGGCCTTGCGAATATCGATGGCGTTTTGCAGTGCCGAGCCTTGCGGAATGCGATCGTAGGTCGTGATCGCTTCGTCGTAACGGCGCGCAGTCTCTTGCGCGCTGGCAAGGGCGGCGAGCGCGAAGGCGTGATCTGGCTTCGTGTAGAGCGCCATTTGCAGATAAAGCGTGCCGAGACTGACGCCGCCTTCACCCGTCAAAGCCTCGCCGAGGCCATAGAACACTTCGGCCAATCCGTCGGACGGCTGGCTCAAAAGAAGCGGCAGCTTGCCCTTGCCTTCGATGCGGTCGCGCAAATCTTTGGCCAGCGGATGCGGTTCGCCCTGGGATTTATCGAGTTGTTCCTTGAGAATCTGGCGAGCGAGTTTCATGTCGCCGTAATGGGCGGCGTGCTGCGCATAAGCGAGTGCGGTGCGCAACGTGCGGCTATCCTGGCGGAACATCTTTTCATAGGACGCGCGGGCGTCCGCCTTGCGGCCGCCAATGTCGGCCATCAGCGCGCGATGATAGCGCAGGTAGAATTGCGCCCACTCAGGCTGCTTGGGCAGGTCGACGCTTTGCAGCGCGCCGTTCACGTCGTTGGCTGCGAGTTTCGTCCAGCCCCTGGCAATTGCCGCCGTCAGCTCACCAATCGGATTTTCGGATGCCGCTTTGAAGTGCTCGTCAGCTTTTGTGTAGTCGCCGGTTTTGAAGTCACCTACGCCAAGGAGGAAATGCGACATGCGATGAGAGTGCTGCGTGGCGGCGAGTTTCTCGGCCAGCGGCATTGCACGCGGCCAGTTCGCCGACAGCGTTTCCATTTGGAACGCCTGTTCGAGCAGAACTTCGTTGGTTGGATCGCTCGTCAGTGCTTCGCCGTAGAACGCGGCGGCGCTGCTGCTGTCCTGCTGCGCGCGGGCGAACCGTCCGGCCAAATAGTTGCCAAGGAGTGAACGAGGTTCAACCGCTTCTTCAGCGGACCGGGCCGGGACTTGCGTGATCCAACCTGCCGCGCCGAGAACGGCTAATGCCAAGCTCAACGAAGCCAACCTTGCTGGTTTCACGCGCATCAAGTGTCGATCCTTGTTTCTGCCATTTGTGGGGCGATTTCTCGACCCTAGCAAACAAACGGCGGCGTTGGCGACAAGCTTTCCATTAAATAGCGGCAACGGACAGCAATAAAAAGTAAGCGAGATAGCTGCCATTCGATTTTATCAGGCGAGCTTAAGCGCCAATCGCTGCGGCGTCTCTGTCACCGGTCGCAAAAAGTTAAATCGAGGCGCGGATCGAGCTGTCATCCACAGGTATTGTGAATTAGCTTTATGGCTCTTTGCTGGCCGCTTGCGACTCCGCTGTGCGGAGCTGGCCGGTAGGGCTCTGGTTGCCGCTTGCGACTCCGCTGTGCGGAGCCGGCCGCAAGCGGATTTTACATTCCTGAATAATTCGGGCCGCCGCCGCCTGGCTCGATGCTTTTGAAGGCGGCGGCTGCGTCCGTCTACATTCCTGAATAATTCGGGCCGCCGCCTCCTGGCTCGATGCTTTTGAAGGCGGCGGCTGCGTCCGTCTACATTCCTGAATAATTCGGGCCGCCGCCGCCTTCGGGGCAAACCCAGGTGATGTTTTGGCTCGGATCCTTGATATCGCAGGTTTTGCAATGAACGCAGTTTTGCGCGTTGATCTGGAAGCGCGGCTGATCCTTGTCGTCGCGCACAATTTCGTAAACGCCGGCTGGGCAATAGCGTTGTGCTGGTTCGGCGTAGTCGGGAAGATTGACGTCAATTGGGATGTGCGGGTCGGCGAGCTTCAAATGGACCGGCTGATTTTCCTCGTGATTGGTGGCTGAGAACGACAGGTTGGTCAGCTTGTCGAAGGTCAATTTTCCGTCGGGTTTGGGGTAGGCGATCGGGGCATGACGGCGGGCCTTGTCGGTCGCGCTGGCGTCGTTCTTGCGATGGCGCAGCGTGTAGCCGAGGCCGAAGCCCGGGAGAAGCGTGTTCAGCCACAAGTCGATGCCGCCCAGCATGACGCCGGCGGCCGTGCCGAAACGCGACCAGTATGGTTTCATGTTGCGGACGCGCTTCAAGTCGAGGCCGATTTCGCCGGTGCGGACGTTCGTCTCGTAGTCGTCGAGCTTGTCGTGGGCGCGGTTATCGCCAATGGCCTGGAACGCTGCGTCAGCTGCAGCGATGCCCGACAGCATGGCGTTGTGCGAGCCTTTGATGCGCGGAAGGTTGACCATGCCGGCCGCGCAACCCAGCAAAGCGCCGCCTGGGAAAACCAGATCGGGGAGCGATTGCCAGCCGCCTTCGGTGATCGCGCGGGCGCCGTAGCCAATGCGCTTGCCGCCTTCGAAGACGCCGCGGATGGCCGGGTGAGTTTTAAAGCGCTGGAATTCGTCATACGGCGACAGGTAAGGGTTCTCGTAATTCAGGTGGATCACGAAGCCGACGGACACGAGGTTGTCGCCGTAGTGATAAAGAAACGAGCCGCCGCCGACGCCGTTGCCGAGCGGCCAGCCGAAGCTGTGCTGGACCAAGCCGCGCTGATGCTTGCCGGGGGCTACCTGCCATAGCTCCTTGAGGCCGATGCCGAATTTCTGCGGTTCGTGGCCGTCGCACAAATTGAATTTTTCGAGCAGAATTTTCGACAGCGAGCCGCGTGCGCCTTCGCCAATCAATGTGTACTTGCCGCGCAACTCCATGCCGCGCACGAATGCGTCGGTTGGTTTGCCATCACGGCCGATGCCCATGTCGCCTGTCGCGACGCCGGCGACCGCGCCTTTCTCGTCGTAGAGCATCTCGGTCGCGGCAAAGCCCGGATAGATCTCAACGCCGAGTTCGCTCGCGTATTCGCCAAGCCATTTGCAGAGCGCGCCTAGGCTGACAATGTAGTTGCCGTGATTTTTCATCAGCGGCGGCATTGGCCAGTTCGGTAGCGTCACCTCGCCCGCCGGGCCAAGGACCAGAAACCGGTCTTCGGTCACTTCAGTATCGACGGGTGCGCCCTTCTCTCTCCAGTCGGGGATTAAGCGGTCGAGGCCGACGGGATCGATGACCGCACCGGAAAGAATGTGGGCGCCGACCTCCGACCCTTTTTCGAGGACGACGACCGAGATCTCTTTGTCCGCCGCTGTTGCGAGCTGCTTCAGGCGGATGGCTGCCGACAGGCCTGCAGGGCCCGCGCCGACGATGACGACGTCGAAGTCCATTGCTTCACGCGGGGGCAAATCCGGTGTCGTGCCGGGCTGCGTCGCGGCGCCGTTCAGTGCCATTTAGACCTCGATGAGCTCGATTGAGAGGAATTCGAATTAGGTGGGTGGGGTCGGTGCGTCAAGGCGTCGGGTTGCCACCGCAGGCGGCGTGCAATCGGACGCGAGGCCCGTTAGTATGGCATCAAATGACAGATACGCCGCAGAGTTCCGAATTATTGGGTTTGCTCGATTGGTACCGAAGCATGGGTGCCGATGCGGCCCTTGGCTGCGAGCCGATCGATTGGCTGGCGCGCGGGCCGATGGCGCCCGGTGCCGACTATGAGTGGCCGAGTAAGGACGCCTTAACTGGGGTCCAGCGGGGACCGGGTCCAAGTGCGGTGACTGCGGCCATGGCTGCCCCCGCGTCCACCCCCGCCGCTCTTCAGCCCGCTATTGCACGCGCGCTAGCTCAGCCCCGGCCGCCCGCCCAAGCTCGGCCACAGACACCCCTCAGCGAGGCCGATAGCGAGGCCCGGATCATCGCGCGACAGGCCAACAGCATTGGCGCTCTTGGCGAAGCGCTTGCGGCATTCAACGGCTGTACGCTGAAGGCGACGGCAAGCCGGCTGTGTTTTTATCGCGGTGCGGAGACGGCACGCGTCGTTGTGATCGGCGAGGCACCCGGGCGCGACGAGGATCTCGAAGGCCGACCGTTTGCGGGTGCAGCGGGCCGCCTGCTCGACCGGATGCTGATGGCTATTGGGCTAGCCGAGGCCGATGTGCATATTACCAATACAGTTTATTGGCGGCCGCCGGGGGGGCGCGCTGCAACGCCTCAGGAATTGCTCGCTTGCCGGCCGTTCCTCGAGCGGCAGATCGAACTCGTCGCACCGGACGTGATCGTGACGCTGGGTGGCCCGGCTGCGCGCGAAATCAGCGCGATCACAGAGCCAATCATGAAAGCGCGCGGCAAGTGGCGCGACATCACGCTTGGCAGCGTGACCGTGCCCGCGATCGCGTTGTTGCATCCCGATTATCTTTTGAAAACACCCGCCGCCAAAAAATGGGCGTGGCTCGATCTGCTGGCGATCAAGGCACGGCTTAATGGGTAGATTTTGACTTTCT
Organism: Hyphomicrobium sp.; assembly: GCA_031412455.1. GTDB lineage: Bacteria > Pseudomonadota > Alphaproteobacteria > Rhizobiales > Hyphomicrobiaceae > Hyphomicrobium_B. The sequence goes on from JANOCZ010000101.1 coordinate 5,405, forward strand.
TTAGCTTGATTGCAGTGTTGCCCGCCTCAGGGTTCAATTCCCCGACATCAGTTCGAATTTTATCGATCTGCTTAACGCGGTGCTGGCATCGCGGGGATAGTTTGTCGGCAAGCCGGGCGGTCCGGTGGAGCAAACATAGAGATGTTTCTTCGATGAACAGTGGACTGGTGTATCTGCGGCCTTTCCGGCTCGCTTACGTGCGCGTGACGGGTCCGTACGACACTTCTATCGAGGCGGCGTGGACGCAAATGTTCGCTTGGCTCGATAAGAACGGCGTCAGCTCGCCAACCGGGCGTGGGTATGGCTTGGCGCGGGACAATCCGGAGCAGGTCGGACCCGCAAACTGCCGCTACGACGCGTGCATCCAGGTTGGACCTATGTTCGAAGATCGGGCCCAGCGCGAACTCGGCCTCGTGACGCTGCCTGCCGGACCATACACCCGGTCGCGCCAAGCTGGCGGTTATGAGCCGATCCAAAGCATGATGGGTGGCCTCTATTCCACGTTCGAGCCAGCGCCGGCCTTGCGCCTCGACGAACGGCGGCCGATCGTGACTATTTATCTCGACGATCCGCGCCGGCTCGATGCGCGCGACTTGCGCGCCGACGTGTGCGTGCCAGTGACGGCATCGAAGCTCGGCAAAGAGACGCCAGTACAAGTGGCTGCCTGAGCCTCTCACGCGCACTTTTCTCAATGTGACGCACATCGCAGCTCTGGACGCTTGACGTCCGGCGCGTCAGAATCGGCGTCGATTACTGCATGAGGTCGCTATGCCGGGCGTAGATCAAAATCGCGTATTTCTGCCGTTGCGTATTGCGGTGCTGACGATGTCGGATACGCGGTCGGCGGCTGATGACAAATCGGGCAACCTGCTGGTCGAGCTGATCACGCTTGCGGGTCACGAGATTGCCGCGCGCGCGCTCGTTGAGGATGATATCGCAAAGATCCGCTCGCAGGTCGAAGCGTGGATCGGCGATGAGACGATTGATTGCGTTATCACAACGGGCGGGACCGGATTTACGGGCCGCGATGTCACGCCGGAAGCAATCCGGCCGTTGTTTGAAAAAGACATCGAGGGCTTTGCGATATTGTTCCACACGCAGTCGTTTCAGAAAGTCGGAACGTCGACAATTCAATCGCGCGCGTGCGCCGGGGTGGCGAAAGGAACTTATATTTTCTGTCTGCCCGGATCGCCCGGAGCTTGCCGCGATGGCTGGGATGGCATCTTGAAGTTTCAGCTCGATTCACGGCACAGGCCGTGCAATTTCGTCGAGATCATGCCGCGTCTCGGCGAGGGATGCGCCGACAAGTAGCGCGCCTCGGTTTTTGATTATTTATTTGCGCACGAGCGGGGCTGGATGCGGCGGCCGACGAGATGCATCTGTGTGGCGAGGTCGGCTGCGGAATCGATATCGTCGAGGTCGCGCAGCATGGCGTTCTGCGAATTTTTCAGATTGGCGGCCGTGTCGGCTAGCGCGTGTGCGCTCGACCAACGAACGTTAGCTGCGATTTTGGGAATTCGGGGGCGGCGGTTCAGGCCAACCAACCAATAGCCGCCGTCGCTCGAGGGGCCGAACACGGCGTCGTTGTGACCTAGAGCTCGAAACGCATCAGCGATATCGCTTGCGGTGATTGCTGGAATGTCCGTGCCGATGATGACGACGGGGCCGGGAGGACGAACAGCGAAGATATGATCGATGCGGTGCCCCAAGTCGCCTTCAGCTTGCGGGATGATCGCTAAGCCGCGTGGAAACATCCGGCTATTTACTGCGCGGCTGGGACTGACGGCCAAAACTGTTTGCCAGCGCGCATCACGGCCAAGCCGCGCTACGACGGACAGCGCCATGGTCCGATAGAGAGCCGTTGCGGCAACGACGCCGATGCCGCTTGCGAGCCGTGTTTTGACTTGGCCCGCGCGCGGTTCTTTCAGCATGATAACGAGCTGGGGGCGAAACGCGTATGGCTTCGCCCGGTGACGATGAAGTTTGTTAGGCGACCGGCAGATAGGCGTAGCCATCGCCATCCTTTTCGATTCTCCCGGCTCCGGGGATGCCATAATGGTAGCCGGTCATAATCGCCTTGTCGGCGACGACGCGGTCGAACCATTTACGCCGTGTGGCTTCGGCCATTTCGGGGTCGGCGTCAAACGCAGCATGCCAATCGGGATGGCGGGCAAAGAGCGCCGGGATGTTGGTGAGGTCGGCCAAGACCATCAGCTGATCCGACCCGGAGCCGACCAAATAGACCGTGTGGCCGGGCGTGTGACCAAAGGCTGACATGGCCGTGATGCCGGGGATTGCTTCGGTGCCGCCTTCGACTGGGCGGACATTTTTCCATTTGCCCAATGTCCCTTGAATGCGTTTGGCTGGACCGTGATTGGCTTCAGGCAACTTGGTGAAAACGCCGGGATCGTTCCAAAATTTCAGCTCGGCGGCGGGTACGACGATCTCGGCATCGGGATACACTTGCGCGTCGGTGCCTTTTTCCATCAGGCCGAAGATATGATCGGGATGAAAATGCGTGATGATGATTGTCGAGATCGATTTTGGATCGACGCCGGCGGCCTTCATATTAGCTGCGAGCTTACCGGCGGTCGGAGCGAGCTGGCCGCCAGTGCCGGCATCGAACATGATGGTCCGGCCGGCCAGATTGACGGTCGTCACAGTGAACGGAATGGTGACGCGGCTGTCGTCCTGACCGGCCGCGCGCAGGGCTGCCTTCGTGTCGTCCACGGTGGCATTGCGGATAAATTTCGGATCGTGCGGCTTTTCGTTGATGCCGTCGAAGATGGTCGTGACTTCGAGGTCGCCAACCTTAAACTTGTGAAAGCCCTTGGAGGCCGCTTCGACGGCCGCGGCTGACGGCGCAAAGACGACATTGCCAGGTGCTGCCAGCGCGACACCGGCGGCGGCGGCGGAAATGACCAATTCGCGACGTGACTGATGCATCGGGTTCCTCGTGGGCTTAGCTCTACCCGGGGTCAACTAGCGCGCGCTTTCCGCGTTCCCATACAAGCGGGCCACTGTCGCGATCGGCATGCCCATGGCGTAAAGCGTCAGGCACGTCTGGTTACGAACGGCGCGCAGCAAATATCCCTCACGCCGATAGCGCTCGGCGGAGGTCGTCGCGTCGGCGTTCAGCATCGCTATGCGGCTGCGGCCAAGCCGGGTGACGAGGTCGACGTCCTCCATCAGCGGCAAGGGTTTGTAGCCGCCCAGCTCATTGAAGAGGCGGCGTGAGATGAGGAGGCCCTGATCGCCGTAGGGTAAGCGGAAGAGCGAACATCGCAAGCGAACGATCGCCTCCAAGATGCGCGGCTGAAATCCTTTGTCGTCGAGCTTGAAGCGGAAGGCGGCGGCACTGCGCGGGGTCGCGCCGATATCGACGCGATGCATGAAATCAACCGCTGCGCGTTCCCATCCGGCTTCCAAGACTGTGTCGGCGTGCAGGAACAGCAGCCACGGGAATTTGGCCGCATCGGCGCCAGCACTCAATTGTGCGCCGCGGCCACGCTCGGCCTCCAGGAAGGTTGCGCCGGCGAAATCGGCGACTTGGCGGGTGCGGTCGTTCGAGCCGCCATCGACAACGATGACCTCGCGGATGACGCCATCGACCGCGGCCGAGACGAGGGCGGTCAGAGCCGAGGGCAAGTGGCGTTCGGCGTTCAAGGTTGGGATCACGACTGAGATCATGCCCGCGTTATTGGCACGAGCGGGGTGGACGCGAAAGGGCAACGATTATTGTCACGCGTCGCGATTTTGTTCTTTATTTGTTCCTGGATGTGCTGTAGCGTTGGGGAATGACCGATTTCGCTCGTTTATATGATGATGCTGACGCGGCACCTCAGCTGCTGCCCGATCCGCTCGTCGCTTCGGACCGCCGGCGGGGTCGCGGGGCAAGGTCAAATCACACGGGACGTTTCGAGGCTGGGGAGCGCGTCGAAACGGACGATGGCTGGGAGAGCCTGGGGTTGCTCGATGCCTTCAAGACCGAAGTTCGCGAGGACGCGACGCGGAGCATTATCGCCCGCAACGACAGCCCCGACATTTCGTTCGACCGCTCGATCAATCCCTATCGCGGCTGCGAACATGGCTGCGTCTACTGCTACGCTCGGCCGTCGCATTGCTATCTTGGCCACTCGGCCGGGCTCGACTTCGAGACGATCCTTTATGCCAAGTCCGACGCTGCTAAATTGCTCAAGGCGGAACTCGCCCGCAAATCCTATCAGCCTGAGACGATTGCCCTGGGGGCGAACACCGACCCCTATCAGCCAATCGAGCGCGAGCGGCGCATCACGCGGTCGATCCTCGAGGTTTTGGCCGAGACAAATCATCCGGTCGGCATCGTTACGAAGTCGGCGTTAGTCATGCGCGACATCGATATACTGGCACCGATGGCGGCGAAGGGATTGGCCAAGGTTGCGATGTCGGTCACGACGCTCGACCGGCGGGTCGCACGCGCTATGGAGCCCCGAGCTGCGACGCCGATGAAGCGGCTCGACGCGATCCGGCAGCTCACGGAGGCCGGCATTCCGGTGACCGTCATGGTGGCGCCGATCATTCCGGGGCTCACCGATCACGAGATCGAAGGGATTTTGCAAGCGGCCCGCGATCATGGGGCGCGTGATGCGGGTTACGTCATGTTGCGGCTGCCGCTCGAGATCAAAGAGCTGTTCCGTGAGTGGCTGTCAGAAGCCTTTCCCGATCGGGCCCGGCGCATCATCGGATTGCTGCAATCTATGCACGGCGGGCAGGATTACGTGGCGACGTTCGGGCATCGCCAACGGGGAAGCGGCCCTTACGCCGACCAGATCGCGCAGCGCTTCAAGCTCGCGCGGCGGCGGTGCGGGATGATGGAGGAGCGGAGTAAATTGCGGACGGACCTGTTCGTGCGTCCGCGCAGCAGTGGAGAACAGCTGGCACTGTTTTGACAGTGCCGCGCCGGGCGACGATCATGGCTTATGAAAATCGCCGATTCGCGCATCAAGCCGACGTTCGAACTCGAAGCCGCGGAGTTGCAGCTTGGGATGTATCCGGTCGCGGGCGTCGATGAAGCTGGACGCGGGCCATGGGCCGGGCCGGTCGTCGCCGCGGCCGTGATCCTCGATCCAGCGAGAATCCCCGACAATATCGACGACAGCAAAGCGCTAGACCCCGAGAGCCGCGCGTTCATCTATCAGCGGCTCATGAAGGTTGCCGATGTCGGCATCGGGATAGCCGAGCTCGACCGGATCGACCGGGACAATATTCTGGGCGCGACGCTGTGGGCGATGGGCGAGGCGATCGCCGCGCTGAAGACGACGCCAAAGCTCGTGCTGATCGATGGCAATCGCGGGCCACGGATTGAAATCATGACGCGCACGATCATCAAGGGCGATACGAAGTGCCTGTCGATCGCGGCGGCGTCGATCATCGCCAAGGTGACGCGCGACCGCATCATGATGGCGATGGCGCGGGACTATCCCGGTTATGGGTTCGAGCGGCACAAGGGCTATGGCACGCCCGAACATCAAGCCGCTGTGGATCGGCTCGGCGTCTGTGCGCTGCATCGGCGATCGTTCAAGCCGATTCAGTTGGCGCTCGGGCTACTCTAGCGCGTGCTGGGCTCAGCGGGTTAGGCGGATCGCTGCCGCGTTGCCGTTGAGCGGCCGCCGAGTTGCCGATAGAATCAAAAAATAAAGATTGATTGAGACGCAGCTGCGCTCGTTGTGGCCCTACCCAGGACTCAGCCGAGTGTATAAGGATAGATTCCGCCGGTCGTTACGGTCGGTTTTTCCTGCGTTGTTCTTAGTTGCGAGTTGCGTGATCATGAGTGTACGGACGTCCAAGACCGGCATCTTGCCGGCAGGTTCTATCCGCGTCGGCGACTGTCTTGAGGAACTGCGCAAAATCGCGAGCGCGAGCGTCGATCTGGTGTTTGCCGATCCGCCCTATAACTTGCAGCTCGCGGGCGACTTGATGCGCCCCAACAATACGCGGGTCGATGGCGTCGATCAGGCGTGGGACAAGTTCTCCGACTTTGCAGAATACGACGCATTCTGCCGGGCGTGGCTCGGCGAATGCCGGCGCATTCTAAAGCCCGACGGTGCGCTTTGGGTCATCGGCTCGTATCACAACATCTTCAGGCTCGGTGTCGCCGTGCAAGATCTCGGCTTCTGGATTCAGAACGACGTGATCTGGCGCAAGGTCAATCCGATGCCGAACTTCCGCGGCAAACGGTTCACGAACGCGCATGAAACGCTGATTTGGGCCGGGCAGAACCGCAAGTCGCGCGTGACGTTCAATTATGAGAGCCTCAAAGCGTCGAATGACGACTTACAGATGCGTTCCGATTGGCTCTTCCCGATTTGCTCGGGGCCCGAGCGATTAAAAGACGATGGCGGGCGCAAGGCGCATCCGACGCAGAAGCCAGAAGCGCTCTTGCATCGCATCTTGGTTGGTTGCACGAAGCCCGGCGATGTCGTGCTCGATCCGTTTTTTGGAACGGGGACGACGGGCGCTGTCGCCAAAAAGCTCGGACGCCGGTTCATCGGAATTGAGCGCGATCCCGATTATGCGCATGCCGCCGAGGCGCGGATTGCGCGCGTACAACCAAACGCGGCAGGAGCCAACGAGGCTCTCCCGTCGAAGCGGGCCGAGCCGCGGGTGCCATTCGGGACGATCATCGAGCTTGGCATTCTGGAGCCCGGGGCGAAGCTGTTCGATTTGCGGCGCCGGGTGCGTGCCGAGGTGAAGGCTGATGGAACGCTGCGGCATGCCGGCAATCAGGCGTCGATCCATCGCTTGGGTGCAATCGTGCAGGGCAAATCAGCTTGCAACGGCTGGACCTATTGGCATTTCGAGGCTGAGGGGAAACTGAAGCCGATCGATTTGTTGCGAGAGGAAGCCAAGCGCCAGCTCGGTTTGACGCAGCGGGTGGTTGTGGAAGCGGCCGAATAAGCTGCAATGGCTGGCCCCGATGCCGCTTCGCCAATAAAGCAAAACTCTTTCGGCATTACTTTAGTCCTTTAACGGACTGTTTAGCCTTGCCCCGTAATGATGCGTTCGTTGGCCCCGTTGGGCCAGCGCGTCCCGGATTGGCTATCAACGAGCTGCTTGTTTTGCGTTCGGCTTTTGAAGCCTCTTCAAGTTTTAGTCTCTTGTAGAGTCGCGAAAGGTTTTCCAATGTTGAAGAAAGTAGCTTGCCTTGCATTCGCCGGTGCGGTCCTTGCATCGAACGGCGCTTCTGCCGCAGTCGTCACTAGCAACTTGGGCGTTACGGCCTCCATCAATGGTACGTGTACGCTGACGACGGCGACTGCCATCAATTTCGGTACGAATTCGGCAACGGTTACGCAGATCGATATCGCTGCCGTTGCAGTGGTCGTGAATTGCTCGACCGGTGTGCCCTACACTGTCGGCATGAACGACGGCTCACAGCCGAACGGCAGCCAACGCCGCATGTTCAACAGCGCTGCAACCCCGGTTTCAACTGACTATTTGATCTACGATCTGTTCACAGACGCGACTCGCACGCAGCGCATTTTGACGAGCGGTGCTGGCCTTCTGTCAGGCACTGGCAACGGTGCCAACCAGAACGTCAACGTTTTCCCGTCGATCCTGTCGCAGACCACGCCTTCGGTCAGTACGTTCACCGACACGGTCCTCGTCACCCTCAACTACTAAGTTCAACTGAAAACTGAGAGCAGCGGAGCTACCCATGCGTTTGTTTTTTGCCGCGTTTTGCACGACCCTAACGTTTGCAACAACAACAGGGGTGGTTTCCGCTGCCTCACTTCAAGTCTCGCCGGTGTCGCTGGAAATTCCAGCGCCGGAGATGTCGAAGACCATCACACTGAATAATCCAGGTGCAGCGCCTCTCAAAGCACAGATCCGCGTTTATCGCTGGTCGCTGGTCAACGGCGAAGAGCATCTTGAGCCTGCAACCGAAGTCGTCGCCAGTCCACCGCTCGCGACGCTGCAGCCAAAGACTGACTACGTCGTGCGCATCGTGCGGACGGCGAAGACACCTGTCACGGTTGAAGAGACGTACCGGTTGCTGGTCGATGAGATTCCCGACAAGAGCCTGCAGCGGCCGAACTCTATCGCCATGGCGTTTCGCTATTCGGTGCCAGTGTTCTTCACGTCGAAAATGGCCGGTGGACCGAACCTCGCTTGGTCGACACAGGTCATCAACGGAACGACGCACGTTTCGGCAACGAACACCGGCGGCAGACGCGTTCGCATCGCCGATCTGAAAGCCACTGACAGCCAAGGTAAGCCGGTCGTTATCGCCAAAGGGCTCGCGGGATATGTTCTCGCGCGTTCAAGCAAGAGTTGGGTAGCGCCTATGGGACTTCAGAAGACGGCCCAGCCGCTTCTGATAACTGCCCAAGGCGACGTTGGGCCCATCAATGCGCAGGCACTACCTCAAGCAACTCGCTAGAAGCATAGCGCTCACCTTTGCGATCTTGTTTGCCCCTGCAACACCTGCGGGGGCGCAGGCTCCTGCGCCTGCGTTTGCGGCTGAACCGGCAACTCCGGCCGTCGTACATCTTCAGCTTGAAGTTTCGATCAACGGCACATCCACTGGGATGATCGGCGATTTTGTCGATCTGGGCGACGGTCACTTCGGGTGCGCGGCGAAAGAGCTGCGCGAGCTTGGATTGAAGCCGCCGGCCGGCGAGAAGCCGAACGATATCGTGCCACTCGATCAGATCGCCAACCTCGCCTATGTGTTCGACGAGCAAACGCAAGCGATCTCGCTCATCACCACCGATCGCAATCGCATCACGCGCCGTTACGACGCGCGCGGAAAACGCGAGGCTTTAAAGCTTCGGCCATCGGATTACGGCGCAGTTTTCAACTATGACGTCTACGCCGCGACAGGTGGGGGAGCAGCGTCGGCCGGCTACGGATCGCGCGCGTTTTCCGGCATCAATGCTTCTCTCGATGCGCGCCTCATGGCGCCTATGGGCGTTCTCGATCAGACCGCAATCGTCGGGATGACGCTTGCCGACCAGACCGACTTGTTGCGGCTGAACACGACGTACACCTTTGCCAATGACCGACAACTCATCACGTATCGCGGCGGGGATTTTATTTCAGGCGGTGTCGGCTGGTCGAGGCCGGTTCGTTTGGGCGGCGCGCAGGTGCAGCGAACATTTTCCATGCGTCCCGACCTCGTCACGACGCCCATGCCGGCGGTCAGCGGCTCGGCGGCGGTGCCGTCAACGGTCGATGTCTTCGTAAACGGAACCAAATCATACTCGCAAGACGTTGCTGCCGGTCCTTTTCAAATCAACAACATTCCTTCGATATCGGGCTCGGGGGTGGCCCAAGTCGTAACCCGGGATGCGAGCGGCAAAGAAGACGTTCAATCGCTGTCGTTCTATACGTCGCCCCACCTTCTCAGGCCGGGGCTTTACGATTTTTCGGCGGAAGCTGGATTGCCGCGTAAATCGTTCGGGATCGAGTCATTCGATTACGACAACACGATCGTCGCGTCGGCGTCTTTGCGCACCGGCATTACCGATTGGCTGACAGCCGAAGCACACGGCGAGGGCGGTGGCGGGCTCGTCAACGGCGGGGTGGGTGCGGTGGCCAGCATCTCCAATCTCGGTGTCGTCTCGGCAGCCGTCAGCGCGAGTTCGTCCGACCAGGGCACGGGCGTGCAGCTCTACGGCAGCTTCGATACAAAAATCGGATTGGTATCAGTGCACGTGCGCTCGCAGCACGCGTTTGCCGACTACGACGACTTGGCCACGCTTACGGCACGCAAGGATACTGGCCGGTTCGGATCGCAAACAGAATTCCTGCCCGGCTCGGTGAACAACATCTTGAGCTTTGCGCCACCGCGCGCGATCGACGCTTTGACGCTGAGCATGCCGATCGCGTTCGACAAGTCGTCGATCAGCGCGACATACCTGCGCTACCAGCCGCAGACCGGCGCGACGAGTGAGATCTTGAGCGCAACCTATTCGAGGCCGCTGATCTATGATGCCAGCATGTTCGCCACCGGCTACGCCGACCTCAATGATACAGAATCGATGGGCGTCTATGTCGGCGTTAGCGTTCCGCTCGACGGCAACATCTCGGTCAGCACCGGATTGAACGCGCGGGCGGATAAGATTTCAGGCAGCGCCGACGTTTCAAAGCCTGTGACGCAGGAAACTGGGAGCTTTGGATGGCGGGTGCACGATCACGAAGG
>JANOCZ010000102.1:0-1506 GCA_031412455.1 Hyphomicrobium sp.
GTCGCCCATCGCATGACCGCCGAACTTCACGACGACGGTCTGCTCGTCGTAGCGGATGAGGTGCGGGATAGCCTCAGCTAAGATGCGCGCCTGCAGGTGAGCCGTGGGCGTCGTCTCCGCCATGACGGCTTCATCGCTGGCACCGATGTCGTTGACTGGTTTCAAAGCGGCGTCCCCACATGCTTCTGAGCAGGATTTCTTTGCAGGAATTCAAGGCTTACCAAGGCTCAGCTTTCCGATAGCGCTAACTCGGCGTTGCGCCGACGGTCGTCCGGCGTCTTATAGCCGCTCGGACAGCCGCCTCAACGGAATTCCCACACAATCGTTGGCTACTTGGCTGTTAGAAACCCTCCCCAGCGATCCGCGGCAGGGACGCTGCCTCGCGATCACTGTATAAAGGTAGCTCAGCCGGCGAAATAAACGCCGCCGTTCAGAGCCGCGTCTAAGTAACGAACAGGATCTGCAACAATCGTTGACCAAACGGCTCGAAGGTCACGAGGACACCGCCTTAGAGGACAACGTCGTGAACGCAGCAGCTCCCGATTTCAGTCAAATTCCAATGTCGCAGAACTTGGCCGCGACGTTGGCGCGCGCTTGGGACGCAGGTGCGGCCTTCAACTCGGCCGAAATCGGGATTGAACACGTTCTGCTCGCGCTTGCCGACGATGCCGATGCGCAAGCAGTCTTGCTGGCCAGTCGTGTCGACGTTGCGCGCTTGAAAGCCGAAACCGGCAACTACCTCGCGACCATGCCGCCGCATGCCGGTGGTGGCGGCATAACGGTATCGGGAGCCTTGAGACGAATTCTAGAAGCGGCTGCCGCAGCCGCCCGAGGTGGCCGGCGCCGGGAGATCAACGGCGCGATTCTGCTGGCGGCCATCGTCGGTGATGGCCAGAGCGCGGCGGCGCAAATACTGCAGGCGCAGGGGCTGACGTTCGACGAAGCCATTCGCGCTCTTCAGGCAGCGCTCGCGACGCCCGCCCCCGAAACACTTCCCGATATGCGCCCTGCTGACGACGTGCTCGCCCGCGCCCGCGAACGTGTCCAATCCCGCGCCGCGCCAACACTGCGAGGCCTCATTAATGAGCCGCGGCGGCAACCAATGCCAGCGCCAACGTTCCCCGATTCTGGCCCTAATTTTATTCCTAGTTCCGGTCCGGCTGACGGCGGGTCTCCTGAATTGGCACCGCAGGCTGCGGGCAACGCGCAGCCAACGCTCAATGCAGGCGTCGAACCTCGCTCCCTCGAGGCGACAGAGCCTGGAGCGCCCGCCCCGTCGCCGTCCCACCCAACGTCATCGCCGTCGCCAGCCGACCGGCGTGAACCAGAACTCCCGAGCTTCCAATTTCCATTGCAACCGGCTCAAAACCCGGACCGGGAAAGCTATGGCGTGCCGCCGTCGCACTCGCCGTTTTCAGTCCCTGAGCCCACGCAGTTCGAGTTGAACCGGCCGGTGCCAATCGCCACACCGCCGCCGATACCGAATTCGCCGCCGGGCAGCCCAAA
>JANOCZ010000103.1:0-8407 GCA_031412455.1 Hyphomicrobium sp.
CGGCCAAAACCGTTGTTTGCAGCCCTGTCTTTCGGCAAATCGTTATAGATCCGGCAGATAAACGGTTCACCGTACCGAGCCTTAACCAGGGTGGGTCTCATATCTCCCGTTTGCGAACCAGATGGATTTCCAGCCATGCCCAGCGGGCGACTACCAAACGTCCAAACTGAGTTCGGCTCTTGGGCGGGTAATCCTGGGTGAAAGCGGCAGTTGGCTTTTGCTTGACCTAACGACAGCGTGTAACCGTAATGCGGAAAAAGATCTGGATCATTCCAGCGTTGATGCGCAAAAAATTCGCCGGGTGGCCTGCCTTCGACGGGTCCCATCCCGGTCACGCTGTTTTGATATGGCCCGCCGGGTGTAAAGGCATCATGATACGACAGCCGTCGCGCCGGTAGTTCCTTTGGATGGTCGAAGGCGGCAGCCTTTACGATCGCACCAGAGCTGCTTCGATCGCCGAGCGGATCATCGATCGTAGTGAGCGTCTCCGGCAACTGCACGATAGGTCTCGGCATGGGCTGGGTGAATTTTTTGACGCTGCCGACCGGGCTCCGAGGGGTTCCGGTCGGAACTTGGCCATAAGCGCTCGGCGCCCATCTACTCAGCCCGTTCTTCTCAATGAGCAGTCCTGACGCGCCGATCAGCCCCCAGCGAAACAAATCCCGGCGAGAAACACTGCCCTGCGAGAGCGCTTGGACAATCTCTCTTCGATTTTTTCGGGCGAGTTCTGCTTCACGCAATCGCGCCTGGGATGACCATTTTGAAAGAAACATAGTTCTCCGAACACTATGATAAAAGTATTGGAATATGTAGGGTCGGCTCTTAAAGCCGTTTTGATTATAGATTAACTGACGCGAGGAAAAACGGTCGATAGACCCCTGACTTAAGGTCCCCGCGTTCGGACTTTGGTCTGAACAAAATCCTCACCTGCCCCCACGTCAAAACTCTCGACGGGGCAGTCCTGCCTTTCGTATCGAGCATCGGGGAGTGCAGTTTCAGCTGCGGAATTATCAGATATGCGATTTGGTCTGAGCCAACTCATTCAATGTTAGATTTGAAGAGTTCCATCAGTTCAATTCGGTGCGGCAACAGTATCGCAATACTCAGAAGGAGCATCAGAAATTATCATTCGGAGATATGGCCGCGCCGACTATTTCAGCTCAGCAAGACGGCTAAGATTTGCACAAAACAGTAGTAAAAACTGCTATTTTCAGGCGTTGCGCAGATATTGCCGATGAGCTGTGACGAACCCGCAGGAAATGATTTCGGAATATAAATAATTTGGTCATATGGGCTTTGGAAACATCGCGAAGATATTGTCTGGGGTGATATATCGAGCAACGAGTGAGCCGGAATTGCCGAATTATCACGTTTCGCCAAATTTTAGCCCCACATGAATTTTTAAGTCACCGGCGTAGGGACAGAAACCCAACGGAGGCCAACATGACGTGTACGCGCTTTCATGCTCGTCTCAAAATTCGTGCCTGCCGATTAACGCGGCGTCGCTCTCAGCGGGCGCTGAGCGGCAAACCGGAACTCACAAGCGGGAAAAGCGGTGCTTTAAACCGGCATCAGCGGCAACCACATCGCCGGCTATCGTCTGCGCTTCCCGCAGATTGAGCGCGGAGCAACAATTTCGAGCGAGGCCGCCGTCTCCGCTCGATCTGTCTGGGGCCGGCTGACCCGCTAGCCGGTTCCAGACCTTTTTTACCAGCGGAACACCACTGCGCCGCCGGTAAGGCCTGCCCCCGCGGCCGTCATCAAAATCGTCTCTCCGGATTTGAAAACGCGGCGCTCCGCGGCCATCGAGAGCGTGAACGGGATTGTCGCCGCGGAGCTGTTGCCGAACTCGGCGATCGTCGAATGCATCCGCGTTTCCTGAATTTTCAACTGCTCTGCGACAGCTTTCATCATTCGCAGGTTCGCCTGATGCGGAATGAAATGATCGATATCGGCAGCCGCAACATGCGCGCGTGCGAGCGCCGCCTCCCCCGCTCTCGTCATCATCGCCACTGCTTTTGCGAAAACAGCCCGGCCGTTGTCGATAATCATGAAAGTTTCGCTTGCGCTTCGCACCTCGCTGAACGGTAGCCGGCTCCCGCCGCCGGGAATATGGATCAGGCCGTATCCGCTGCCCTCGCTTGTGAGGTGTGCTCCGGCGATTCCGCTCGCCGCCTGCGGCGACGGCGCGATGATGACCGCGCCCGCCGCGTCGGCAAACAGACTGCTCGTGTTGCGATCGCTGAGTTCGATCCGGCGCGACAGAATATTTGCTGCAATGATCATGACCGGCGCTTGATGTGTCGCGGCAAATCCGGCACCAAGCGTCAACGCATAAATGAACCCTGCACACGCGCCCGCGAGATCAATTCCGCCCGCGCTTTCCAAGCCCAGCCTATGCGCAACAAGCGGCGCAGTTGGTGGCAGCAGGTGATCCGGCGTCGATGTAGCCAGCAGCAACAGCGCCACGTCGCGACGCGCAATACCAGCTTGCGAAAGCGCCCGCTCCCCGGCCTTGATCGCGAGATCGGACAACGCTTCATCAGCAGACGCATAACGGCGCGCGTTGATCCCGGTACGTCGCGCGATCCAGCCATCGGGCAAATCCAATCGCGCTTCGATGACGCTATTTGCGATCCGCAATTCAGGCGCATAGTGACCGAGCCCGATGATCTCGATAGCGCTGCTCACGACGAAACCTCTTCCACCGAGCTCGAAATCGCGGCGTAGACCGCCTCGAGATCTGCGTCCGTGCTACAGTAGGGCGGCATAACGTAGAGCGTCGAACCCAGCGGCCGGATGAGAACGCCGCGCGCCAGAGCGGCAACGCGGAGCGACAGCGACACGTCCGACAAATACCCCTCGGTCGCGGCTGTAGAGAGTTCAAATGCGGTGATGGTCCCAAGTTGGCGGGTGTTGGAGAAGCGCTCATCCGCCGCAAAACCTTGCAGTAGGCGCGTCTGTGCCGCTGATACGGATTGAACGCGCTCCAACACTGGCTCCGTATTCCAAATGTCGAGGTTGACCGACGCTGCCGCGCACGCGATGGGATTGGCGGTATACGAACTCGAATGAAAAAACATGCGCCCGCGATCGCGCGAAACATGAGCGTCAAAAATTTCAGCCGTTGATAGCGTCGCGGCGAGCGGCAGCGATCCCCCCGTCAGTCCTTTAGCGAGGCACATGATATCTGGCGTGATCCCGGCTTGCTCACACGCAAACATTGATCCAGTTCGCCCAAACCCGGTCAACACCTCATCGGCGATGAAAAGAACCCGATGCGTCGCACAAATTCGGCGCATTTCGGCGAGCGTCGCGGCATCGTAAATTCGCATGCCGCCCGCGCCGAGGATCAGCGGCTCGCAAATAAATGCGGCAGCACTCGTCATCCGGCACTGAGCTTCGAGAGCATCGAGCGCCGCTTGTTCGCGGCCAGCCTCGGGAAACGGGATGCGCGCGACGTCGAACAGTAACGGCTCATAGGCAGCGTTGAACACACCGCGCGCGCCAGCCGACATCGTGCCCACCGTGTCGCCGTGATACGCATGCTCGAGCGCAATGATCCGCGTCCGCGCTTCGCCGCGATTACGCCAATACCCGAGCGCCATCTTGACTGCGACTTCGACCGCCGTCGACCCACTGTCGGAGAAAAAAACATGCGTCAGCGGCGTCGGCGCAATTGCGATCAGCTTCGCCGCAACCGCCTCGGCCGGCTCGTGGGTGAATCCAGCAAACACGACCTGATCGAGTTTTGCCGCCTGCGTTTGGATTGCAGCAGTGATGCGCGGCTGACAGTGACCGTGCGTCACGACCCACCACGATGAGATCGCATCGAAAATCTGCCGGCCGTCGTCCGTCCGAAGATACGCTCCCTCGGCCCCTGCGATGCGAACCATCGCTGACTCGAGGCCGTGTTGCGTAAAAGGATGCCAAATGCCGGATGACGCCGTTTTCATCGGCTCCGTTGCCTCACGTCAAAATCAGCCACCTTGAACGACGCCGCAAATGAGCGCTCCAGCGTTTCAGTCGTCAGCGGCGTGAGGCGCGGAAGTCGACCGAGAAACTTGACGCCACCCATCTCGCAGATCGTGCGCTGGCTGTCGGCGTTCTCCTCGCCGTTGAACGCGATACCGAGGATAGGCACGCGGCGCTGGCGCAACGCTTCGATTGAAAGCAGCGAATGATTGATCGTCCCAAGGCGCGTCGAGGCCACCAGTATGACGGGAAACTTCCACCTCTCGAGAAGATCGATTTGTAGAAAACCGCGATTGAGCGGAACGGCAAGCCCGCCCGCAGGCTCAATGATCAGTGGCCCATCGCACGCTGGCGGAACCAGCCGTTCGGCGTCGATCACAACGCCATCGCGCTCGGCTGCAAGATGTGGTGACGCGGCGGTTGCCAGCCGGTACATTTCGGGAACAATGCGTTTCGGATCGGCGCCGCTGAGCCGCAATACCGCGTCGCGATCGGTTTCCCCATCGAGCCCGGCTTGAACAGGCTTCCAGTAAAATCCCTGAAGCGCGCGCACAAGCGCTGCGCAAAGAACGGTTTTCCCGACGTCAGTGTCCGTACCCGCCACAACAATTTTACCAGCTGTCATGCTGTAAGCTCCGCCTCCGCAGCCGCAATCGCCGAGAGGGCCGAGACGAGTTCGTCCTCGCTCGTGTTGAGCGTGATCGACAGCCGCAATCGGGATGTACCCTCAGGCACCGTCGGTGGCCGAATGGCGCGAATGTCGAAGCCGCGCTGTTGCAAAGTAGCGGCGAGATCGACCGCGCGGGTATCACTCCCCACGATAATCGGCTGGATCTGCGATCCCGATGCGCGATGCCGCGCCTGCCCAGCCAAAACTTCTCCCGCAATCGATATCCGTCGCTGCAACGCGTCGCGCCTCCATGAATCACGCTGCACAATTTTAAGCGCCGCCCGCACCGCAGCCGCCACCAGCGGCGACGGCGCGGTCGCATAGATAAACGAGCGCGCTCGATTAACAAGGAAATCGCGGATCGTTCGCGGCGCCACGACGAGCGCGCCCATAACACCGAGCGCCTTTCCGCACGTGTGGAGCGAGATGACGTTGGCGTAGCCATGCAGATGCGCGGCAAGGCCGCGGCCGTCCTCGCCAAAGACGCCGGTCGCATGAGCTTCATCGAAGACGAGCATGGCGTCGTGAGCCTTGGCAATTTCGAAAAGCGCTTCGAGCGGCGCCCGGTCGCCGTCCATGCTGTAGAGACTTTCAACGGCAATCCACACCTGACCCGTGCCACCACGCGCGCGCCAAGCTTTGATGTGGTCCTCGATCGCTTGCGGATCGTTATGGCGCGCTTCAATGCATTCGGCGCGCGATAAACGCATCCCTTCGTGAGCGCTGGCGTGGATGAGTTCGTCGTAAACGATCAGATCGTCCCGCGCGGGCAGCGTCGCGAAGATCGCCGCGTTGGCGATAAATCCGCCGCCGAAGAATAGCGCGCTCTCAGCCCGAAAATATGCGGCAGCCTCGGCTTCGAGCGCCTCGTGTTCACTGTGGTTGCCGCGCAGCAACCGCGACCCACCAGCGCCAATAGGCACGCCGCGATCCAGCGCGGCGGCAACAGCTTTGGCCAGTCCTGCGTCGCCAGCCAAGCCTAGATAATCGTTCGAGGCAAAATCGATTCCGCGCCGCGGCTCCAATTTTCGCAAACGGCCGCGTTTGAGAAGCGCCTCGAGCGCTCGATCATGATTGGCAGGCATCCTGCAGTCCCGCGGTAGCTGCGGGCTCGCGCTCACACGACTGATGAATAGGAAGTTCGAGAGGCTTTAAGCCGAGCTTGTCGAAGAGCGCCGTATCCTTGTCTTCGCCCGGGTTCTCGGCCGTGAGCAATGTGTCGCCGACAAAGATCGAGTTGGCGCCGGCAAGGAAGCAGAGCGCCTGCGTCTCATCGCTCATTTCCGTTCGCCCTGCAGATAGCCGAACAAACGACGTTGGCATCAGGATGCGCGCGACGGCGATGGTGCGAACGAAATCGATGGCGTCGATCTTCTCAGCATCTTCAAGCGGCGTTCCGGGAATAGCGATTAGCATATTTATCGGCACGCTCTCGGGATGTTCATCGAGATTAGCGAGCGTGATCAGCATATCGACGCGATCCTGTTCGCCTTCACCCATGCCGACGATTCCGCCTGAACAGACCTTCATGCCGGACTCCCGAACGCGCGCCAGCGTATTCAATCGGTCCGCATATGTGCGCGTCGTGATGACTTTCGAATAGTAGGCTTCCGACGTATCGACGTTGTGATTGTAATAGTCGAGACCCGCACCGCGCAGCCGCCCGATGTCGTCGTCCGACAGCATGCCAAGCGTCATGCATGTTTCCATGCCGAGCGCTTTGACGCCCTCGACCATAGCCACGACGGCGTCCATGTCGCGCGCTTTTGGACTGCGCCACGCAGCCCCCATGCAGTAGCGCGTCGCGCCGGCGGCCTTGGCTTTCCGCGCCTCGTCGAGCACGCGCTCGACTTCCATCAGCTTCGACGCTTTGAGGCCCGACGCGTGATGCGCCGACTGGCTGCAATAACCGCAGTCCTCGGCGCAGCCGCCGGTCTTAATTGAGAGCAGCCGGCTCATCTGCACGGCATTGGGATCGAAGTTCTGCCGGTGCACGCTTTGGGCGCGGAACACGAGATCCATAAAAGGCAGTTTGTAAAGCGCCAACGCTTCCGCGCGCGACCAGTCGTGGCGCAGGTTCAGAGTATGAGCCGCGTGTCCGCGCGGCGCGTCGTATATCGTAGCGGTTGAGGCCATCGTCGGGGTCATCTCCGGCTGGTAGCGGCTATGCGCCGATCGGGATGATGTTTGCACCGCTTTAGCCCCGGTCGGCAACCGTCATTTTGCCTCGCTGAGCTAAGCGCGCCCCGCCCGATAACCAACTCTACTCGCCAAGGCCAAGCGCCGTCGCGATCGCCCGGAATACGCGTGTGTTTGCCATGTGGCCGCGGAACTGTTCTGCACCCGGCCCCATCGCCGTCAAGACGACGTCGTCACCCGAATGGACGCCATTATTCTGCGTAAATGGCAGCAAGCCAGCCTTGCGGGTCGCAGTCGGTTGACAGTTGTCTTCGTTAGCAACGTAGGTTTTGCCGTCCGGACCAAGGATGGTCGGCTGGTTCTCGCCCTTGAGATGTGGCTTTCCCGAATCGCAGTGGTCTGGATAGGCCGCAAAAACCATAGCGAGCCGTCGCGGGAGATCGACGGACGGCGGGTAACCCTCGGCGTCGGCAGGCGCGTAGGCGGGGGGGCTCGCCCGGTCATAGACCTGCAACTTGTCCCGCAGCAGCTGCCCCGGCTGCGCGTCGTCGTAGGTCCCGATGATCGAAACAGGATGCCCGTGGTCCGCCACGACGATAATTAGCGTGTCATCGCGCTTAACGGCAAAGTCCCGTGCAACCTTGACCGCGTTGTCCAGCATGATTGTGTCATAGACCGCGCGCTCCCAATCGAGCGAGTGGCTGTACTTGTCGATGCGGCCCGATTCGACCATGAGCAAAAAGCCATCATCATGCCGCGTCAGGACGCTCAGCGCCGCCTTAACTTGATCGGTCAGATCGGGCTGATCGGGATACGAAGGAACTGTTCCCTTCTTCAAGAATTTTCGGTCGAGAGCACCGTCGATATCGCGGCGGTTGAAAAGCCCGAGTAGTGATCTCGTTTCAGGCTTGGCGGCCTCGGCGAGCATCTCGGAATTCGTGGTGGCGTAGGCGTAACCCTCGCCCTTGAACTTGGCGACGAAATCCTGATTGTCGGCTCGCGTCTGCGTCCCCGCTTCTGAGTTGGCCGGTTTCGGCAGAAAATTCGCCAAACCCCCGCCGAGGATGACCTCGGGCTTATTTTCAAAAAACATTTGAACGATTGAATCATAGTCCCGCCGAAACCGCGTATGCGCAACCATGGCAGCTGGCGTCGCATCCTCGATCTCGGTGTTCGTGACGATCCCGACGGCCAGCTTCGTTCTGCGCTTGGCGATTTCCGTCAGCGTCTCGACTTTGGGGTGATCGAGTGAATTTTTGTTACGCGCGCAATAAACGGCGAGCGCGTTGACGCACGTCTTATGACCGGTCGTATAGGCCGTCATCGAATTGGCGCTGTCGGTGATGATCGAATCTGAACCCGCGGTCGAAATGAGCGCCATGTGCGGCATGTCGTCGATTGCCAGTTCGCCTCCGTAGCGCCCCTCGACGATGCCCTTCGACAACATGCGCGCCGCCGTCCGGTGCGCCATCGACAACCCGTCGCCAACGAACAAAATAACATTGCGAGCTTTGCGCCCCTCGGGCGTCGCAAAAACCGTCCATTCAACGTAGGACTTTTTGCCATCGGCCTCAGCTTCGACGCGATACGCTCCCGCATCCTTGATCGACGCATCCCGAATCC
>JANOCZ010000104.1:0-3736 GCA_031412455.1 Hyphomicrobium sp.
AGTCCGATTTGTGGATCGTCGAAGTCGAAGATCGCCAAGGCCGAAATTTTCTCGGCGACGATCTGATGAGTTAAGTCTCAAGCCTCTACAACGCGATGCGTGCAACGACATACGGCGTGGCTCTGCTGCATCTCTAGCGCATCACTCTAAGAATATGCGTACACGGATGGTGCCATTAACTCCCGGTTAACATCTAAGCGATTTTATAGACATGCGCTGATCCAAGTGTCCGGGTCGCGCGTCGTCCGCACAACCGTTGTGAGTAAAGCCGCGGCGATGAACTTTCGAGGGCACGACCTGAGCGGCGCTGAAACGCGTCGCGTGCCGGGGGCCGATATGGCGACCATCATAGAATTCCGTCAGGGACTACGCCCAGCAGCGCTGCCGCGATCAATAGCCAATGCGCAAGCGCAGATCGTCTTTTTCCCAGGCGTCAGATACGAGCGTTGGGCTGAAGAGGTATCCCCTGAGCCAGCGAAGAAACGGGCCCGGCGGCGGCGCGATAAAATCGTGCTCGACGACTGAGTGGGTGCCGGCTGGAAGATGAATTGGCGTGCAGCACATCAAAAGCTCTGCGCCGCGCAACTAGCCTTTGCCAATATAGCTTCGTCGCTCTGCCGGTAAGCGGCGCCGCGATCGGGCGCACGTACGACGACCAGACCTTCACGCACGCTGACCGTCACCTCAGGTGCAGCAGCAGCAGGCCGGCCAAGCGCTTGCCGTGACAAACCAAGAAACCGATCATCCCCCGGAAGTATGTTGAAGGCGACGGCCGTTAGCCGCGCCGTCGTGCCCGCCGCGAAATACGCAGTCGTGCCGTCGGGCAGATAGACGCCGACCGTCCAGCCGCGATCAGGCAGGATCGCGCTAATGGTGACGGGTCCTGCCACGGATGAGAACCGGCAGATCGCATACCGCGCGTCCGGGCTCAAGAACGGCAACGGCTGATGATCGGGCGCGATCGCCGACAACACTTTCATCGTGTTGACCGGAAGTGCCGGCAAGAGGCGGCTGTAGGCCGAATTGCGCGTATCCGACATCGCCACAAACGTCGCGATCAAGTGCACGATCGCGGCCGCGACCAGCAGCATAATCAGGTAGCGCAAAGTGTTCGTGTCGAACACCAGCCGTCGGCTTTTTGCTGCCGGTCTCGAAGCGTCCGTCATGAGCAACTCTCGCGGCGAATGGCGGGCAGCAGTTTGTTGCGCTCGAGCCGCGCGTCGTCGGACAGGCCGGTCGCCGGATCGAGAATGGTGAAATTCAAGATGAGCCGCCCGGCGCCGCTGGTCGGGAGCCAGTTGCCGGGACGCGCGTCGCGCCCGAGCGTGACGATGAACGAGCCATCCGGATTGAGCGCCGCCGTGTCGCTCGTGAAGGTGTAGCGCGCCGCGTCATTGCCGATCAGTTCGCCCCGGCTGTCGAAAACCGACAAACTCCACCACAGGCCACCCATGCTAGCGCCCTCGATCAGATAATCGCACGACGAATGCAGACGCGCGCCAAGCGTATCGACGGCGGCTTCGAACACGCCGGCGCTGTCAGCGGAGATCCGCAGCATTCCGCTGCCAGCGAGGTGGGCGCGTGTATAGGGATCCGCATCGGCGCGGCCTTCGTGATGCCAATGCCGCCAGGGTCCGTAGACGTCTGCGGAAACGAGATGGCCGCGGGCGATCATCGTCCGGCTCGACCAGATGCCAGCGGTCAAAACAAACGCGACCGCCAACGCGGTGCCGATCATGCGCGCGAGAAGAGCGGCGATGTCGCGCGCGGCTTGCTGCCATTTCGCGTGAGATGAAATCACGGACGGACTGTCGGAATCAAGAGAAGCCATTTAGTTCGGCCCCTCGCGTTTGACGCTAGCCGCGTTGGCGTTCGCTGCGCCTCGAGGATCGAGGGCACCTTGCTGCTGCGGCGATGCAGGAGCCGGCGTAGGCGCCAGTCCGGGTGGCGGCTGCGGCAGCGCGTTCGGTGATGCCGGGGTCGGCGGCGCTTCACCCAAACCTCCCGCTTTGCGCAGCGCCGTTGAAAGCTTCTTCAAAGTATCGCGCGTGCGCTCCGGCATGATGCTCGCTTGATGCGTGGTCCCATCGGCATTGGTCGTCGCGGACGCGGGCGCGTTCCCAGCTGCCGCCTCGGCTTTGCGCACATCTGCAAGCCGGGCCTGCTCGGCAACCTGAGCTGGATGAACCTCGAGGCCCGGGACCGGCGGGATGTTCATATCGGTATGCGCGACTGTCATGAAGTCGTGCCAGATCGGCGCCACGACCTGGCCGCCGGTGACACCCGTTTGCTCACCGCCCGACATCGGCCGGTTGTCGTCATTGCCGATCCAAACGCCAGCGACATACTTGCCGGTGAAGCCAACGAACCACGCGTCACGCGGTCCCGACGACGTTCCGGTCTTGCCGGCGACATTGGTGAAATCCAGAGCGGCGCGCGTGCCCGTGCCCTCGAGCACGACTTTCTGCATCATATAGTTCAATTGCTCGGCAACCTTCGGCTTGACGACCTGCGGCGCGGGCGGCTCGTCGCGTTCGCGCGAATAGAGGAGGTCGCCCTTCGAGGTCGTGATGTCGAGAATGCCGAACGGCTTAGCGAGTTTGCCGCCGTTGGCGAAGGTAGCCATACCGCCGGTATGTTCGATAACGGTGATACCGCCGTCGCCGAGCGCCATCGAGCATGACTTCTTGACGCCCGCAATGCCGACGCGCTTGGTCATGTCGATGACTTTCTCGCGCCCGACATCGAACGAGAGTTCAGCGGCGACCGTATTGTAGGATTTCGCAAGGCCGAGCCACAGCGGCATGCGCGCGCCAGATCCGCCGCCGCCGCCAAAGTTTTGTGGCGACCAGCCTCGAGGGCCGCATGAGCGCGACGCATCGCGAACCGTCGTCTCGGGCGTGTAGCCGTTTTCGAGCGCGGCGGCGTAGACATAGACTTTGAACGATGAGCCAGGTTGCCGTTTTGATTTTGTCGCGCGGTTGAATTGGCTCTCGGCGTAGTCTTGGCCACCGACGATGGCGCGCACTGCGCCGTCCGTCTCCATCACGACCATCGCGCCCGCATTGAAGTTCTTCTCTTTGCCAATCTTGGCAACCACGGCGTTGACTGCCTCATCGGCCTTGCGCTGCAAATTCATATCGACGGTCGTCCGCGCGGTCAGGACGTATTGGCCTTTGCCCTCGGCGAGGCGCTGGATCTCATCGTAGGCCCAATCCAGAAACCAGTCGGGGCTCGTGGTTGACCGATTGTCGATCGCTTTCGCCGGATTGATGCGCGCCGCCTGCACTTGGCCCGCGGTGTAGAAGCCAGCTTCGACGAGGTTGTCCAAAACTTCGTTCGTGCGCGCGCGCGACGCCGCCAGATTGACGTGCGGTGCGTATTTGGCCGGCGCCTTGAACAAGCCCGCCATCATGGCCGCCTCGGCCATGTTCACTTCGCGCGCACTCTTGCCGAAGTAATAGTGCGCCGCGGCTTCGACGCCGAACGCACCGCCGCCCATGTAGGCACGGTCGAAATAAAGTTTGAGAATTTCGCGCTTGCTGTAACGGCTCTCGAGCAGGAACGACAAGAACAGTTCCTTGATCTTGCGCTGGATGGAGCGCTCAGACGAGAGAAAAAGATTCTTGGCGAGCTGCTGCGTCAAGGTCGAGCCGCCCTGCACGACTTCGTTGGCTTGCACATTGGTCGCCAAGGCGCGCATCGTGCCCATCACGTCGACGCCGTAGTGTTCAAA
>JANOCZ010000105.1:0-4639 GCA_031412455.1 Hyphomicrobium sp.
CGATCGTGCCCAGAACAAAGCAGTTGAACAGCGTGACGTTGCGCCCGGTGCCCGCGCCCGCGAGGATCCGCCCACCGGGCAGAAAACCGAAATCCGCCATCGCGCCGTAAAACGCTTGGCTCCATGCCTCGCGCACGTCAGGCCCGCCCGCCTCGACCGAGGCAGCAGCCCGCGCCACGCGCCAGAAGGTGTCATCGAGAGTGTGATCGCTGGCCGTCCCGCCGACGCCTGTTTCGCCGGCCGCGTCGTCGCCGCGCTGAAAGCGATATTTTCGCCGCCAGATCTCCTCCGAAATCGGTGCGGCGAAAGCCGACGGTGCTGGTAAAAACTCAGTCATTCACCGACAAACTCCCAAACACGGTCGCCGGATCAGTATGCGCGCGCAGCACCTCGGAGTCAATCGTTTGTTCGCAATATGTTCTCTATTTGTAGCGCGCCGCAATTTCCGCTCGTGCTGCCGCCACGAGACGCGAGGTCGCCGCCTCGATATCAGCTTCGGTTCGCCTCCGAAATTCGCTGCGCGACAAGCCGACGGGGATAACCGGCAGCACCTCAACGACGAGTGTGCCGGGATAGCGCCACAGGCTGCGTTTGGGCCAGAACACCCCCGAGTTGAGAGCCACAGGCACAGCCTCGACACCCAGTGCCTCATACAAGGCGATATAACCGGGTTTGTAGGCCGGTCTGGCATCGGGCGCAGCCCTGGTACCCTCTGGAAAAATAACGAGCTGGCGGCCCTCCTGGAGGCGATTTTTCCCGTCAATGATTAATGCTTTAAGCGCGGCCGACGCCTTCTCCCGCTTAACCAGAATGTGCTGGAACTTGAGGCAGAACCAGCCGTAGACCGGGATCCATTTGAGTTCGTCTTTAAGCACGATCGCGGGATCGCGAAACAGCGGCACGAGACCGAACGTGTCCCACGCCGATTGATGCTTGGCGACGACCAGACACGCGCCGCGCGGAATGTTTTCGCCGCCGCGAACCTCGAGTCGTGTGCCGCAAATCCAGCGCAGCAGCGCCGTGCACGTCCGCCCGTGTAACGCGAGACCCGCCATCGCCCATCGCCGCGGCGCGATCAGCAACCACAGCCCAAGCAGCAGGAAGAGGGCGGTGACGCCATAGAACGCGATCGCAAAAATCAACGAGCGCACGATGATGCCGAACGGGGGGTACGCAGGCGCCACGTCAGCGATCCGCGATGTTGGGTTCAGCAATCGCAATCGGCCGATCCGTGTTCCAGCCCATGAGCCGTTGTGCATTGAGCCGCGCCACCGCCGGCAGATACTTTAGGTATTCCGAGAGCAGCACCCGCGTCGTGTGCACATTGAGCCACCAACCGCTGTCGGGAAAATTGCGCGGCGTCACGGCATGCGGAACGAGCTTGGTGCCGGGCATCGCCAAGGCAAGCTCAGCCAAGCTGCGCGGCATGTGATAGCTGGAGGTTACCACGATAAGCGTCTCGTAACCGTTGGCCTTAGCCCAGGTTCGCGTCTCATCCGCGTTGCCAACCGTATCGAGCGCCTCGTAGCCCAGATCGACACAACAATTGAAGGCCCGCACTTCGAGGCGCGAGATGCGCTGCACGCTCTCGCGCGTGGTGCGCCGGTTGACCCCGGAAATCAGCAGCCGCTTGCCGCGCCCTTCGCTGAGCAGGCGGGCGCCTTCGACGATGCGATTGTCGCCGCCGGTCAGCACGACGATGCCGTCGGCCGTCTCAGCCCCTCCGAGCGCGCCCCGCATGACGGACGTCGCGAAGATCACGAACCCGAACGCCAGCATCGCCGCGACGAGAGCGGCGCAATAAATCAGGGCGCGGACGATCGACGTCATGACTTTGGCTCTGCAAATCGGATGCCCCACCTCACCGGAGGCGGATCCGGCCGACCTTATGGCGGTCCGGCGTTAAATTCGCAACGCCCCCCGGTGCGGAGTGGCAGATGGGCGATACTGCGATGAATAAATGCGTAGCCGGTTAATGTTTGCCGTGAAGAATGCGGTAGACGCCAATGCGCGACGTGACCATGCACAACGCCGCAATCGTGACCACGACGAGCCCGAGCAGAATGTAGCCTGCCGGATCGAGCGAGCCGGTGCCGATCAGACGTTGCATTTCAACCGCGCTGACAGCTCCGCCGCCGAGCAATTCCATGATTGCCGGCATGCCGAGGAACACGAGCATCGCGCTGAACGCGCCGACGAACCCCGCTTTGATCCCTAGTCTAAGGAAATGCTTTTCAAATTCGCGCGAGATGAACTTGTCGGTCGCGCCGACGAAATGCAAAACCTCGACAATCTCGCGGTTTGACGCCATCGCACTCTTGGTTGCCGACACGATGATCGCCATCGTCGCCGCAGCGACAAGCGCGAGGATGGCGAGCCCGCCAAGCGCGAACGATCCGGTGACAGCGCGAATTTGCTGTTGCCAGCGCCGATGGTCATCGAGCGATACGCCCTTGAAGTCACGGGCGAGCGCCGTGCTGACCTCAGTGAAATCCGGTGGTTGGTTGCGGTCGATCTCGATTGCGATCAATCGCGGCACCGGCAAGGACTTGAGCGCCTCCGATGAACCAAGCCACGGCTCGAGCAGCTCAGCCGAAGCCTTAAGATTGAGCGGCTTGACGCTTTGTACGCCCGGCTGCTTCTCGAGGAACGTCACCACCTCGCCGACCGATTTTTCGATCTCGACGTTTTCCTGCGGCTCGACCTGCACGGTCACTTCGCTGGCGATGTCCTTGAGCCAAGCATCGGCCGACTGTTTGATCATGTAGACGGCACCTGCCGTCAAACAAGCGAGAAAACACATGATCGCGACGACGAGCGTCAACGACCGTCCCGTCACGGACCCCGGCGGCACGACGGGCGCCGTCGTCTTCATCTTGCGCCCGCGGTCGGTACTGCGCGTTGGCGCATACATATCGCGCGGCGCATCATCGAGCGGCGGCGCCAATTGGGCCGGCGCCACAGCGGCCGTTTGCTGCGACAGTGTCAAAGGTGCAGCGGTCGCGTACGTCGCGGTGACGGTTTGAATTTCGGTCACCGGATCGTCATAGGGATTGTACTGCGGCGCGTGCCCCGGCGGCGGTCGCCCGGAGAAGCGATCAGATGATCCGGACATGGCCCTTGTGCACCTCGATGCGCGGCGCTTTGAACTGCCGCATGAGTTGATGATCGTGGGTCGCAATCACGACCGAAGTTCCAAGTCTGTTCAATTCGACGAACAAGCGCAGCAGCCGGCGCGCCATTTGCGGATCGACGTTACCCGTTGGCTCGTCGGCCAGCAGCACCTCGGGCTTGCCGATAACAGCGCGCGCGATCGCGGCCCGCTGCTTTTCACCGCCCGAGAGCACCGATGGATTAACATACATTCTGTCGCCGAGCCCGACCCACTGCAACAGATCCGTCACGTCTTCGCGATACTCCGACGGCTTCTTTCCGATGACCTGAAGCGGAAGTGCAACATTCTCCCAAACTGTCAAATGATCGAGCAGCCGGAAGTCCTGGAACACGATGCCGATGCGTCGCCGAAGCTGCGCGCGCTTTTGCGGGCTGACGCGGCTGATGTCCTCATTGAACATCTGCAACTGGCCGCGGCTGGGATGCAGCGACATGAACATGAGGCGAAGCAGGGACGTCTTTCCCGCGCCCGACTCTCCGTGCAGGAAGTGGAACGAGCCGGGGCGCAAGTGGAAATTGACGTCGGAAAGCACATCCTGCCCCCGGTCATACTTCAAGCCGACGTTGGTTAAGCGAATCACTGGGGGTTGGCCTCAGCGTGAAAATGGTCGACACAAGGGTCGAGACGAAAGGCGAAGCGCGAACGTGTCCGGTGCTCGTAGTGACACAAGAAACGGGGCTCGATCAATCGATCACGATTATGGCATGGTCGTGTACACAGTTTCCTCGCCCCCCAGCCGGCCGCAAGCGGCTAGCGGTCAATAAGCCGTTTTATCAAGAGAGTCCGATTTATGTCTGAAATAGGCCCCGACACCCGGCCAGAAACTAGTCCAGGAGGCCACAGGATCGAAACGATCTTCGCTGCCTCCGAAATTGCCGAACGCCTGGATGTCATAGCAGCCGAGATTGCCGCCAAGCGGCCGGTCGATCTTTTGATTGTGCCGGTGCTCAAAGGGAGCTTTGTGTTTGCCGCCGATCTCTTGCGGGCGCTGCACCGCGTCGGCGTGACGCCCGAAGTCGATTTTCTGACCCTGTCGAGCTACAAGAAAAGCCGAACCTCTTCAGGTCAGGTGACAATCCTGCGCGATCTCGATCTCAACGTCGAGGGCCGCCACGTGATATTGATCGATGACGTGCTCGATTCGGGCCGCACTCTGGCGTTTGCCAAGGACCTCATCTCGGCGCGTGGCGCGAGCTTGATCGAGACGTGCGTCCTCCTCGATAAGCAGGTCGCCCGCGCCGTCAACATCGTCGCCGACTACCACGCTTTTTCATGTCCCAATGTCTTCGTCGTAGGATATGGAATGGACGTGGCGCATCGCTACCGCGAGCTACCCTTCGTCGGTCGCATCGTCGACTGATCGACGGGGCGTGAGGGTCGCAAAAATCTTTTCGGGGAGACTGGCATGGCGAATATATTGCTTGCCGACGATGATGCGGCCGTACGCGACATGGTCCGCCGTGC
>JANOCZ010000106.1:0-2035 GCA_031412455.1 Hyphomicrobium sp.
TCGAGCTGGGCCTTGACCAAGCCTTGCAGCGCGGGGCCGCGGTGATTGAGTGGCCATCGCGCGCCGCCGCGCAATTGCCGCCCGAGCGCATCGCACTGACGATAACGGAATCAACATCCATCGATCACCGCCACGTCGCTCTCACCGCATCACGAGACATCGCCTCGCGCCTTGCCCGCTTTGCCGACATCCGGCGCTTTGCCGAACGCAACGGCTGGGGCAGCCCCGATACGCGGCTGTCCTACCTGCAAGGCGATGCCTCGGCGCGCCGCTACGCGCGGCTGGAAAAACCAAACGGAGCACGCGCCATTCTCATGGACGCGCCCCGCCAACCCGACGGCCCGCCAATCCGCGACGGCAAACCCTACAGCCGCATCGCTCATCTCGCCGAAGACGTCCGCCCGTTTGTCGCCATCTCGCACGCCTTGCGCGCCTCGGGCTTCTCAACGCCTGAAATTTTTGCTCACGATTTAGACGCCGGACTGCTTTTGATTGAAGACTTAGGAGACGCCGTATTCGGCACCGAGGTCGCGCGCGGTTCCGATCAGGCAGTCCTGTGGCGCCGCGCGACCGATACGCTGCTGTCACTGCGCCAGCATCCACCCACGTCTGAGCTCCCGCTTCCCGATGGCACAACGCACACGCTGCCACCGCTGACGTCCGAGACGATGCAAATCGAAACCGAGTTACTGATCGACTGGTATTGGCCAGCCGCGTTCGGCGCTCCCGTGCCAGCGGACCAACGCCAACAATTCCTGTCACTCTGGAACGCCATCTTCGCGCGCATCCTGAAAGCGCCGTCGGGTTGGATGCTGCGCGACTATCATTCCCCTAATCTGATCGCGCTCGACGATCGCCCGCCTCCGCGCGACGTCGGCATCATCGATTTTCAGGATGCACTCCGCGGCCCGCTGGCCTTCGATCTCATCTCCCTGCTGCAAGACGCGCGCCTCGATGTGCGAGCCGATCTCGAGCGCGATCTTCTCGATCATTATTGCACTAGCGCCACCGCAACCGATTCAGACTTTAACGCGGTGCAATTTCGCTACACCTACGCCGCGCTCGGCGCGCAACGGAACACAAAAATTCTGGGTATTTTCGCCCGCTTAGCCATGCGCGACGGCAAGCGCCAGTATCTCGCACACCTGCCAAGGATCTGGGGGTATCTCGCCCGCAACCTCGCCCATCCTGACCTCATTGAGCTTCGCGCATGGTATGATCAACACCTGCCCGACGCCGTGCGCCGGCGCAGCTTGAACGTTTGAGCGCCGCCCAGCGCGTCGCCAATGAGCGCGCCGCAATCACGAGAGCATCGTCTTGCATGACCGCCAATGAACGGCCCACAACCGCGTTTGTGCTCGCTGCCGGACTAGGCACGCGGATGCGCCCGCTGACCGACATTCAGCCAAAGCCTCTCGTGCGCCTCGCCGGTCGCCCGCTGCTGGATCATGTCCTCGATCGTCTCGCGCAATCAGGCATCACCAAAGCCGTCGTCAACGTCCACTATCTCGCCGATCAAATCGAAGACCACGTACGCGGCCGCACGCAACCTCACGTCATCATTTCCAACGAGCGTCACGCTCTGCTCGAAACCGGCGGCGGCGTCGTCCGCGCGCTTCCTCATCTCGGCAATCGCCCATTCGTAATTCACAATTCGGACTCCGTTTGGATCGAGCACGAGACAACTAATCTGAGCGCACTGCTGGATGCCTGGGACGCCGCCCGAATGGACGCTCTGCTGCTGTTGGCGCCGGCCTCGACCAGCCTCGGCTACGACGGCCGCGGCGATTTCCATCGCCACAGCGACGGTCGCCTATCTCGACGCGCTCCGAACGAGCCCGCCCCCTACGTCTTCGCCGGCGTCTCGATCATGCATCCCGCCATGTTCAAAGACGAAACCGAACGCCCTTTTTCGCTGAACCTGATTTGGGACCGCGCCATCGCAGCCCAGCGCCTCTACGGCCTGCGCCTCGACGGACTGTGGATGCACGTCGGCACTCCGGAAGCTCTCACTGAAGCCGAAGCCGCCATCATT
>JANOCZ010000107.1:0-3168 GCA_031412455.1 Hyphomicrobium sp.
GAAGTAGCCGCCTTTCCAACCCCAGTAGGTCCAGGTGCCAGCGAGACGATCGAAGACTTGGCGGGCGTCGGCTTCGCCGCCTGAGCGTTCTTTCTCGGGCAGAGCCTGAAGCGCTGCTTCGTCGGGGACGGAGCGCCAGAGCCAGGAGGGGATTTGGGTCTCTTCGAATTTCTTCAGGCGACGGGCGACGCCGGCCTTGCGGAAATACTTCTGCGCGAGGATGTCGGCTGCGACTTGGCTGAAGTGTTCGGGGACATCGAAGCCGTCGAGGCGAAATACGATCGAGCCATCCGGATTCTTGATCTCAGAGAGCGCCCGCCGGAACGGGATCGTTGCGTAAGGCGATTGGCCAGCCGTCGTAAAGCGCCGCGTGATCTTCATAGAAATTAGGCCCCCGGAATGTCGGGGACGCGGCCAATACGAAATACAAATTCAGCGCGTCCGCATGGTTGTTATGTGTCGCGCGCCGGTGCCTAAGGCGGTCCGGCGAGCCTCGCTCGCGAAGTCGGTCGTGGTCTGGTGTGCTACAGCGCGCCTGGGATCGGCCTTAGGCTTCGTGCCGATCCCGCCCCCCGGCGATACGGCACGATTTTCCGTCGGCAACCTCGCTGGCAGAACGAACGCGCCAACAAGATGGAAGGTAGGCCGATTCGAGTCTGTAGTCATGGGATGTGAAGGCTATATTGTAGTTTGAGGCGCAACCGACACAAGATGTAGTGGTGTTGGCAACCTGTGGGGTTGTGGCGCTGGATCGACCGGATTTGCTGGGCTTGCAGGTTGGAGCGACGCGCGACGGGGGCTGTGGGCCATCGATCTCAGCCCGCTCAAGACCCGATCCGGGGGCAGAGTAATACGATTCCGCGACACACGTGTGGCTGGTTGGCACCGTGTCCTGGATGCCTCGACATGTTCACGGGTCGCCGCGGGCGCATACTGTCCGCCGCATGGACAGTGCGCGCGCAAAACAGCTATTGGATCAACTCACGAATTTGCTCGAGAGGCAGTGACCTTGGGATTTTTCAGCGAGATCTTCAGTTGGTGGGGCGGCAACACCTGGGGCACGCGGCTGTTCACGCTGCGCAAAGGCCGGGCGGTCGGCGAGGACGAATTCGGCAATCGCTACTATGTGCAAAAGAGCGGTGTCGGGCCGTTGGGCGTGCCGGCGCGGTGGGTCATCTATCCGTCGCTCTCGGAGGCATCGCAGGTGCCGCCTGAATGGCACGGCTGGTTGCATCATACTGTCGATACGCTGCCGACTGACGAGGACTATCGCGCGAAGCCGTGGCAGACGGGGCATCAGATGAACCAGACCGGGACGCCGAACGCTTACCGGCCGGCCGGCTCGATTGTCGGGCGCGGCGTTAGAGCCAAATCGACTGCCGATTATAAGCCGTGGAAGCCGCACTAAGTGTTTATCCAGCGAAGTTAGGCACATGAGCCTTGCTCTAGCCACCGTTTGCGTGGAATTGAGGCCAGAACATCGGGCGAGATAAGCGGCGGGCTTTGGGCTCGCCCATATGACATCCCGGTATAAATCGAAGAGCTTGGAGACATGGGAATTTTCGCCATCAAGCGAGCCGCCGTCGTTTTGAGCTTTGGCGCGTCTTGCGTGTTCGCCGGCCCGGCTGCGGCTGACCGAATTGAAAATCAGGTCGCGATTTTCTCGGCGCTCGACAAAGTGACGGCGCGGATTTCGAAATTCGAAGTCGAGCTTGGGAAAACGGCGACGTTCGGTTCGCTCAAGGTCACGCCGCGGGCTTGTTTTTCGCGGCCAACGACGGAGCAGCCAAAGACGACGACGTTCGTTGAAGTCGAAGAGCTTGCGCAAGACGGGTCGCAGAAACGCATCTTCACCGGCTGGATGTTTGCCGAGAGCCCTGGGCTCTATGGCGTCGAGCATCCGATTTTCGACGTGTGGCTGACGCAGTGCCAAAAGCCGTCGCGGACGACGGCTCAGAAAGCGCCTGATGCTGCGGGAGCCAAACGGGCAACTGGGGCTGACGCGGAAGACGGAGCGAGCGAAGCGCCCGTCTCCGACACGCCGAGTGTCGAGGATGCGCCGGCCGAACCGAGGCGCCGGGTCAGGCGCTGAGTTTGGGCGCAACGAAGCTGAATTCTATTTGCTCGTTCAAATGTGGCTAGAATTTTTCTGGCCCTCGCACTACTTTGAGCCATGATCAAAGCACTCGAAGACGCGATATCGAAAGTCCGGTCGCTGCCAGACGACAAGCAGCAACTCGCCGCTCAGATTCTGGAAGAGCTAGCTGCCGATCGACCAGCTTTATTGGCGCCGGACGAACGTGACGCCATTTTCGAGGGAATGGCGCAAGCCGACGAAGGAGCATTCGCCTCGCCGGCTGAGGTGGAGAAACTTCTGCACCGCCGTTGGGACTGAAATGGCCCTAAGCGTGCGCATCACGCGTCGGGCGGCACGCGATATTGCCGAAATTCGTACTTTTATTTTAAGGAGCGATAGAGCGTCCGCGGAGAAGGTTCGCCGGAGCATCGTTCAAGCTATCGAACTCCTGGCAGACTACCCTCATATCGGGCCGATGACGGAAATTCCTCAGCTGCGTATGAAGCTGGTTCCCCCGTTGCCGTACCGGATATATTATAGGGTCACGCCGGATGCCGTCGAAGTGCTTCATGTCCGGCATACTGCTCGGCAGGCTCCGGGTTTTGACGAACTCAGCTGAGGGAGCACGTTACGCTCAATGTCCCGACGGGTCGGCGGGGCGGCTGCTTTCGAACAGGAACCAGATGCGTTTTTCGGTTTCGTCGATGTAGACTTCGAGCAGGCTCGCGGTCGCCACGTCGTCGTTGTCATCGCAGACCTTGTGCGCATCGCGCATCGCTTTGGCGACCGCATTGTTGTCGTTCATCAATTCTTCGAGCATTTGCAGCGGGCCGACGAACTGCTCGTTGTTGTCGGTCAGCGTTTGCAGCTGACTGATGTGGGAGACCGAGCGTAGCGTGGTGCCGCCGAGCTTGCGCACGCGTTCAGCCAACGGATCGGTGGACGCTAAAATTTCGGCCGACTGTTCGTCGAGCATTTTGTGAAAGTCGCGAAAATTCGGGCCGGTCAGATGCCAATGAAAATTCTTGGTTTTAAGATAGAGGGCAAACGCGTCGGCTAACAGGCGGTTGACTGCGTCCGTCACGGCTTTG
>JANOCZ010000108.1:0-3571 GCA_031412455.1 Hyphomicrobium sp.
GGTGAAGAAGCTTGGTTTCGAGGAGGAACCGAAGACTATGACGCGGTTGTTCTTGATTTAGGCCTTCCCAAGCTCGACGGTTTGACAGTGCTGCGGCGATGGCGGTCAGAGGGGCGAAGTATGCCGGTCATCGTCTTGACCGCTCGCGAGGGATGGACGTCCCGCGTTGAGGGCATCAATAGTGGTGCAGACGACTATCTGACGAAGCCGTTTCAAATGGAGGAACTGATTGCGCGCGGGCGCGCAGTTCTTCGCCGGACACACGGCCATGCGGGCCCGCTACTGACGGTTGGACGCATGTCACTCGACACGACGCAGATGCGCGTAAGTGTGCACGGCACAGCCGTCACGCTGACGCCGCTCGAATATCGGTTAATCAGTTATTTGCTGCACCATCAGGGGCGCGTGGTGCCGGGATGTGAATTGCGCGAGCACGTCTATGGGAATGATGATGCGCGAGAGGCTAACGCAATCGAGGCGTTGATCGTGCGAATTCGCCGTAAGCTTGGGAGCGGCAGCATCGAAACGAGGCGTGGACTTGGCTACATGATCGGGACTTGATGTGAGTTCCCTTAGCTCGCTGCGTCTGCGTTTGCTGGTAGCGTGGGCGATATTTATCGCTGCAACGTTACAGATCGCAGGTGTCGGGCTCAGGCTTCTCTTCGAACGCTCGATTATGCATCGCACCGAGGTCGAACTCGCTGCCGATTTGCGGCAACTCCGTCGCGGTCTCGACGTCACCGCCAACGGCGATCTCAATATGTTGCGCGCGCCAACGGATCCCCAATTCGATATGCCGTTCGGCGGAAGGTACTGGCAGATCAGCGAGGCTAACTCGATTTTGTTGCGATCGCAGTCCCTTAAGGACGAGACGCTAGCACTTCCGAGGGGGTTCATCCCGCGAGAAGCTTCGCAAACTGCCTGGCTTGTTGGACCCAAGAAGCGACGGCTCTATGCGGTGGTGCAAGAACACGCACTCGCGAAGGGCGACCGGCAAAAGCCGCGAACGCTGACGTTAACCACGGCCGTTAACGCCGCCGAAATCGAGGAAGACACCAACAAGTTCGCGAACGAACTCTTCACTAGTCTTGCAACACTCGCAGGCTTACTGCTACTCGGCGCCTGGATGCACGTTACCGTTGGTTTGCGACCGCTCGAGGCATTGCGAACCAAGGTGGCGAGCGTACGGGGAGGCCATGCGCACATCATCGAAGGCGCATATCCCGATGAGATCATGCCGCTCGTGCTCGAGACCAACGCTCTGTTGACCGAGCAAAGGACGGCCCTCGACGCGGCGCGCCAACGCGCTGGAGATCTGGCGCACGGCTTAAACACTCCGCTTGCAGTCATGTCAGCCAAAAGCCGTGTTCTGAGGCGGAAAGGTGAAATCGAGATTGCCGATGAAATCGACCGGCAAGTGGGAGCGATGCACCGGCACGTGGAGCGTGAGCTGGCGAGAGCTCGCGCTCGTGGTGCAATCCGCAGCCGCCAAGTAGAAGTCGACGCTACAAAACTTACGCGCGACATCGTCTCCGCAATACGCAGTCTGCCCCGGGAGGCGCCGCTCGCTTGGGAGCTAACCGTACCGGACACACTCAAAGTGCATGTCGATGCCGACGACCTCAACAATATTCTCGGCAATTTGCTCGAGAACGCGCACAAATGGGCTAAGACCCGAGTTGAGATCTTGCTGCGCCGAGTGAGCGGTGGACTTTCGATTGCCGTCAGCGACGATGGACCAGGTGTCCCGGACAAAGAGATTGATCGGGTATTGCTGCGCGGCGAACGCGGCGACTTCAGTGTCGGCGGGTCCGGCTTGGGATTGGCAATCGTCAGCGATCTTGTGGAGCTGTACAAAGGCACAGTCGAGCTCTCGCGCGGAAAGCTTGGCGGGTTGACCGCATCGGTTTTTTTGCCGGACTAGAAATATGCCAATGGCTTGCCAGCGCACAGAGGCCAGCAAGCCCTATTCACTCGGCTACGGCATCGATCTCAGCCTGAGTTTTTTGAAGCCGGTGTGGCCGAGTTTTGCGATGGCGAACGCGAAATTTCGTGGCTGCTAATCTTGGTCCGCATGCCGACTGATGAACTCTGTTGCCTCCACGGCCGGCAAAGGTTTTGCGATCAAGTAACCTTGAATAAGTTGACAGCCTAGTGTTTCCAGAAGTTGCCGCTGGCACTCGGTCTCAATGCCTTCGGCCACTATCTGCAGACCCAAAGACTTCGCAATTTGCAGAACGGCCTTGATGATAGACAGACTGTGATTGTTGATCGCCATGCCGTGAACGAACGAGCGTTGTTCAATATGTGGTGGCCGCTGTTCGGTTTTAGGGCGGATTAACTTCGTTCTGTGATGCCGGCGCGTGACGTCGAAGCGGGTACATCCCTGACACTTTGGACCGGGGAAAGCCTGACAGTCGGAATGGGTACTCGTGCCGCGACCGCGACCCTACAGACTGAGTTGATAGGAATGCGGCACCCAACGATATCCCGTGGCGTCAAGCCGTTCGACATAGCCTATTGACGGAAACGGCATGTGGTATCCGATGACGGGTAGCCGGTCCGTTGCAGCCATGTCGTAAATGCGCTTGCGTGTCGCGGCTCCCATTTCCTTGTCGGTATCAAACATGCAATGCCATCCTGGCCGCGCCAAGGATGCCACCTGATGATGGGCACAGTCGCCCCAGCACAAGAGCTGCTTGCCATCGCTTTCAATCAGAAAAGCAAGGTGGCCGGGAGTATGCCCAAACGCCTCTACAGCACGGATGCCGGGCACAACGTTGCTGCCGGGCTTTATGAAGCTAAATTGGCCAGCCATTTGCGCCGTGTTCGCGCGGAAGACCGATGCAAACTTTTCCATGTCACCCGAATGCTTGCCTTCGGGTGACCAAAAATCATACTCGACTTGCCCGATCACATAGCGCGCGTTGGAAAAGAGCGGCTTACCGTCTTCGATCAATCCGCCGACATGGTCTGGATGACCGTGGGTCAGGACCACGACATCAATTTGATCCGGCGTAAACCCGGCAGGGCCGAGTTGCGCTGCAAGCCATCCTCCGCCCGGCCTGGGCACGAAACCGTTGGCGCCGTTGCCGGTGTCGAACAGAACCAGTTCTTTGCCCGTGTTGACAACTGTCGGAGAAAAACCGGGCTGATATTTTTGCTCCGGTAGCAAATTATCGCTCATGAGCTTGCGCACGTCGTCTTCCGCCGCATTCTTGCCGATGATGGGATAAGGACCGTCGATGAATACTTCGGAATCCGAGATCGTCGTGAGTTCGAATGTTCCGAGTTTGAAACGCTGGTGTTTTGGCTGCCACGCCCCGAGCGTTGGTGCCGCAGCTTGCGCGGGGCGGCTGAAAATTCCGGTCACGAACGGCGTTGCGACCAGTGCCGCACTCGACGCTAGAATGTTACGGCGGTTAAAGTGAATATCAAATGCAGACATTGAACTTTCTCTCAGGTCTATGGCTAGCAACAAAGCAGGAATTTATCGATCATGACTGGCAAGAGCTTGTATGAACGTGCTGCGATCGCCAAAGTCGCGCTCGAACCGCTTTGGCATATTGAC
>JANOCZ010000109.1:0-6885 GCA_031412455.1 Hyphomicrobium sp.
TGCGATCCGCGCGGCGATGATGAATGAGAACGATTGTGTTGAAGCGGCTGACATCGCGGCTGTGCTTGCGGACGAAAAGGCCCTTGCTGTGTCACGCCTCCATCCCGACGCTCTGGTCATCGGCTCCGATCAAGTTTTAGCGCTTGGCCGGCATATGTTCACAAAGGCGGCCAATATTGCGGAGGCGCGAGAGACGCTCGACCGGCTGCGCGGCCGAACGCATGAACTTGTGTCGGCGGTGGCATTGGCACAGGCGGGGCACATCGTGTGGCAGTTCGTCGATAGTGCGGACATGGTCATGCGGCGCTTCTCGGATGACTTTCTCAGTCGCTATCTCGAAGCTGATGACGGTGCGGCCCTGCGTTCGGTTGGTTGCTATGAGCTTGAGGGGCGCGGGGTGCAGTTGTTTGAGCGAACCGAGGGCGATTTCTTCACGATCTTGGGTATGCCGTTGCTGCCGCTGTTGGCTGAATTGCGCACGCGCGGCCTGGTGATGGCATGAAGCGTGCGGGCGTCATCGGATGGCCGATCGAGCATTCGCGCTCGCCGCTTATTCACGGTCATTGGTTGAAGACGTACGGGATTGATGGGCAGTATACGCGGGTAGCCGTGCCGCCTGGTGACGTTGCGGAATTTTTGACGTCACTAAAATCGCGCGGGTTTGTTGGCTGCAACGTAACGGTGCCTCATAAAGAAGCCGCGTTTGCCGTGGCCGAGATCAAGCATCCATCGGCGTTGGCGGTCGGAGCGGCCAATACGATCTGGTATGAGGGCTCGCGCCTCGCGTGCGCCAATACCGACACGTATGGCTTCATGACGCATTTGACGGCCTCGGCGCCGCAGTGGTTCGACGCTGATGCGCCGGTGTCAGTTCTGGGCGCGGGCGGCGCGGCGCGGGCGATTGTTTTCGGGTTTCTCGAGGCGGGTGTTGGCGACGTGCGCGTGTTCAACCGCTCGCGCGATCGTGCCGACGCGATCGTGAAACAATTTGGCACGCGAGTTCGCGCTTTCGATTGGGACGAACGTACCGCGCAGACGGTGACCTCCCGGGTCGTCGTGAATACCACGGCGCTCGGGATGAAGGGCCAACCTGATCTCGATTTCGATGTCGCTGGTTTACCGCCCAATTGTGTCGTGGCCGACATTGTCTATGTGCCGCTCGAGACGCGACTGCTCCACGCGGCGCGTGGGCGAGGGCTCAGAACAGTTGATGGTCTCGGCATGCTGTTGCATCAGGCGGCGCCAGGGTTCGAGACTTGGTTTGGTATCAAACCGGAAGTTACCGGCGAGCTTCGGGCGCTGATCGAAGCCGATATTCAGGGCCGGGCGTGATGTTGATCATCGGATTGACCGGTTCGATCGGGATGGGGAAGACGGTTGCGGCGCAGCGGTTTCGCGAGCGCGGGGTTCCAGTGTTTGATGCTGATCGTGCGGTGCATGAGCTGTACGAGGGACCAGCGGTTGCGGCGGTCGAGGCCGCGTTTCCTGGCAGCACCGCCGACGGGAAAGTCGATCGGGCGAAATTGTCCGCGGCGTTGCTGGCTCAGCCGCAGAAATTCGCGGTGCTGGAAGCAATCGTGCATCCGCTCGTTCGCCACGCCGAACGCGCGTTCGTTCGTGCGCAGTCAGCGAAAGGCGCGCGGCTGGTTGTGCTTGAAGTGCCTCTGCTCTTGGAGACTGGCGGAGACAAAATCGTCGATGTCATAATCGTCGTCAGTGCGCCGGCCGATGTGCAAAGTGCGCGTGTGCTGGCGCGTCCGGGGATGACAACGGCGAAACTCGAGCGACTGTTGCGCCGGCAGCTGCCCGATGAGAAAAAGCGCGCCAAAGCCGATTTCGTTGTGGACACCAGTGGAGCGGTTGCGGCGTGCAACGCCCAGGTCGATGCTATCATCGCGCACATCGAACAGCGACCGGGGCACGCGTTCGAAAAACATTGGGCCTAGTGGGCGCCTAATGAGGGCTTGTTATTTGGCTTCGTCTTGTGCCGCGTTTTTAGACCTTTCGGCTTGGGGAACTGCGTCTTTGCGCGAAATCATTCTCGATACCGAGACTACGGGGCTCGACCCTAAGCGGGGCGACCGGCTGATCGAAATCGGCTGCGTCGAGGTTTTCAATCGCCGGCCGACGGGGCGTGAATATCACTGCTTCATCAATCCGCAGCGCGAAGTGCCGGCCGAAGCCCAAGCGGTGCACGGGATATCGACTGATTTCCTCAAGGACAAACCGTTATTCGACAGGATCGCGCCCGACTTCTTATCATTCATCGGCGATGATCCGCTCGTCATTCATAACGCGAGCTTCGATATCGGATTTTTGAACTTCGAACTCGATCGGGCGGGAATGTCGGTGCTGACGATGGACCGCGTGGTCGATACGTTGACGCTGGCGCGGCGGAAGCACCCTGCTGGACCCAACAGCCTCGATGCGCTGTGCAAACGGTACGGCATCGACAATACGAAGCGCACGAAGCATGGCGCTCTGGTCGACAGTATTTTGTTGGCCGAAGTTTATATTGAGCTACTTGGAGAGCGGCAGGCAGCGCTCGTTCTGCAATCGAGCAGCGCACCTGCGGTTGCAACGGCGCGGATGGGCAAAACCAAGGCGCCGCAGCGCGTGGGGGGTCTGGCGTCGCGGGTCGGTGACAGCGAGGTTGCGGCTCACCGTGCCTACATCGCGGAACTTGGCGCGAAAGCCATTTGGCTCAAGTATTGGGGCTGAACGCGGCAGCTAAACCGCGACGGTTTCCGAGCCCTTCGATTCCTGCTGACGGCGCATGTAGAGCGCTGCAAAGTCAATCGGATCGAGCATCAGCGGCGGGTAGCCGCCTTCGCGCGTCACGTCGGCAACAAGGCGGCGCAAAAACGGGAAGATCGTCGTTGGCCCCGAGATCAGCAGGAACGGTTCCAGCGCCTGCTCGGGCATGCTCTCAATCTTGAACAGGCCAGCATACACCGTTTCCAGCACGTAGATCGTGCCGATATTGTTAACGGCCGTCGCTTTGAATTCGATGGCGCTCTCGTAGACGTCGTTGTCGACGCGTTCGGCGTTGACGTTGACCTCGACTTTCAAATTGGGCGCGTCTCCTGACGATGCGATCAGTTTGCGGATGTTGGGATTTTCGAACGACAGATCTTTGACATACTGACTGAGGATTTTGACCTGGATCTGTTGCTGTTGCTGCGGCGGCTGGGGAGCGGCGGCCGGATCAATTTTTCCGTTTGGTTTATCAGCCATATTGTTCATCCTCTTGGAGCTGCAAATGCTCGCTTTACGAGCTATGATGTTGGCCGGTCGCTAACACGGCAGCTTGCTACGTGCAATCGGATCACGCCTCGATCACGGTCGCAATATGGGTGACTAGTTGGTCGAGCGGCGCGGTGGCCGCGGGCTGAGGCTGCGGCCGGGGGCCTGGCTTTGATTTGCGCCATCGACCGGCTCGTCCTTGATACGTTCGTACTCGCCTTCGATGGTTACGCCGTCGGTCGATGCTGCATCGAAGGATGCCGGATCGAACGACTGAGCGTCGTTTTCGAAGCCCGAGGAAGACGAGGGATTGCTGGAGGTTGCTCGGTCCGACTTCATCTCAAATGTCGTGAATGAGCTGAGCTTGGGAAATATGCGCTGGACGAGAAACTGGCGAACTGGCGGGATAAGCAAAGTTAGGCCTAAAACATCCGATATGAGGCCCGGAAAGATCAGCAGCATGCCGGATGTCAGAAGCAGCAAGCCATCAAACAAGGGTTCAAAGCCGGGCCGGCGTGCTTCAACCTGGGCCCTGGCTCGGGTCAGAACCGCGAGGCCCGTGCGACGGATTACGGACGCACCTAAAACCGCAGTTACAACCACGATGAGTGCTAAACGCCAAAGGCCGATGCCTTGACCAACGCGGATCAAGAGCCCAATTTCCAGAATAGGAAATGCCAAGAATGCAAGGACAGATGCTAGTTTCAAGCGGCCTGACATGGTTGACTGCGAAAATTGCTGACTACTGTAGCTGGAGAGGGGCTTAGAACCAATCGCTGGTTTCAATGGAACCGGGACAATGCCGGCCCTGTTCAACTTAGCGGGGCCACCACATTCGTTTTTGGGCGTGCGGGCCGTGCATCCGGTGTACAAATGCCGTATGGATTCTGAAAGAGATAGCCACGAGGTCGCTCGCCTTTACATAGCTGAGCTGGTTTTTTGATGAATCGGACGCTGGGTGGTGCTCGCCAGGCGCCGTTAGAAAGAACGTCAGGATGAATGGTCAAATCGATCTCATAACACTGATATCGCTGATTGTTGCGGCGGTTGCGATTTTCAAATTGCGCAGTGTTTTGGGTCAACGGACGGACGAGGATGAAAACCGGATCGAGCGTGCGAAGACACGTGAGCGCGAAGCGCAGAACGTTGCTGCCGGACAGACGGGTGACGTGATCACGTTGCCGCGCCGGCCGCGGGACGAGACGC
Organism: Hyphomicrobium sp.; assembly: GCA_031412455.1. Taxonomy (GTDB): domain Bacteria; phylum Pseudomonadota; class Alphaproteobacteria; order Rhizobiales; family Hyphomicrobiaceae; genus Hyphomicrobium_B. The sequence continues at coordinate 4,453 of JANOCZ010000109.1, forward strand.
CAGGGCCGGCGCTGCCTGAGCCTGACGACGTCGACGCCCGCATTAAATCCTATCCGGCGATCGATCCGTCGGTCACGGCGGGATTGCTCGAGGTGTCTAAGTTCGACGCTGAAACGGATCCGGCCGCGTTCCTGCGTGGTGCCGGGATGGCCTATGAAATGATCGTGTCGGCGTTCGCCTCGGGCGACCGAAAAACCCTCAAGGATCTTCTGAGCCGCGAAGTGTATGATGGGTTCTCGACGGCGATTGCCGAACGGGAGGCGCGCGGTGAGACCATCGAGCAGCAGTTTGTTGGCATACGCCGATCAGACATCGTCGAAGTCGAGATGAAGTCTGGCATCGCGTTCATGACAGTGCGCTTTGTCAGCGAACTCATCACGTCGGTGCTCGATAAGGCGGGCGCGGTCATCAGCGGCGATCCGCAAAAGATTACCGATGTCACCGATATCTGGACGTTCAGCCGCGATGTTTCCAACGCGCGAGCGCTCAGCAATCCGAACTGGAAATTGGTCGCGACACAGGCGCCGAACTAGTGCAATTTGACGGCTTGGCCGAAGGTGGGGGATCACCGAGGCGTCATGTCTGAAAGGCTCCGGGGGGCGCCTGATGATTAACTGTTGCAGGGCATACTGCCGAATCGGCCGGCGGGAGGCAGCACGGGCTGTCGCGTTGGCGCTGACGGCCGCGCTTGCGTGTGGCGCCGAAGCCGGGTCAACTGGGCTCAACGCAGCCTCAGGACGACCCATGACGCTTTCTGGCCATTCATTCCAACCCGTGTCCTTCGCCGAATTGCCGGGCTGGGCTACCGATGATCATCTCGCCGCGTGGAAGGCATTTCTGGCGTCGTGTGAGCCCGTTTTGAAGGCCGCCCGGGGCAAGTCCAAAGCGGGCCCTAACCCAACGCCACGCAGTCTGTTGAACGCTTGCGAGCGCGCGTTGGCGAGCAAGGCGCAATCGCGAGCGGGCGCAAAGGCGTTTTTCGAGCAGCATTTCCAGCCGCACCGCGTCGTGCAGGCCGGAGAGGGGCTATTCACGGGATATTACGAGCCGCTGATCTCCGGCTCGCGAACACCTGACGCTGCGTTTCAAACGCCCGTCTATAAGCGGCCCGCCGATCTCGTCAACGTGGTCGCGGAGAGCGAACGCGGGGCGAAGAGCGCCAGCTTCACGCATCTGCGCCAGACCGATAAGGGGCTCGTGCCCTATCTCACGCGCGCTGAAATTGAGCAGGGCGGTTTGAAGGGGCAGAACCTCGAACTTCTTTTTTTCCGCGATCCGGTCGACGTGTTCTTCATGCAAATTCAGGGGTCGGGTCGCGTCGAGTTACCGGACGGATCGAAGGTGCGGATCACGTACGATGGTAAGAATGGTTATCCGTATACGTCGGTCGGGCGGGTCGTGATCGATGATGGGCATTTCCAGCCGGAGAAAATGTCGTTGAAGGCTTTGTCGGTCTGGCTCAAGGCCGACCGCCGCCGTTGCGAAAGCGTGATGTGGCAGAACAAATCATACGTGTTTTTCCGGGAGCTCAAGGGTGCCGAAGCCGAAGGCGCGATGGGCGTCTTGAGCATTTCTTTGCAGCCCGGCCGTAGCCTCGCCGTCGATACGGCCTTCCACAATATCGGAACGCCGATCTATGTTGTTTCACCGGCCCTAACGCACGGCTCAAAACAGGAGGCTAATAAGCCGCCGGGATTTGCGCGCCTCATGGTTGCGCATGATGTCGGGTCCGCCATCAAGGGTCCGGAGCGCGGCGATATTTTTTTTGGGTCCGGCGACAAAGCAGGCCGCACTGCGGGGATCACGAAGCATCCGGGGCAGTTTTTTGCTTTCTTGCCCGTCGATGCCGCGGTCCATCAGGCTGCGGGGACGCAGCCGTGAAGAAGCCTGCGGGCAAAGGTGGCCGGCGGAGGCTCGCTGACGACGATATCGATGTGTGGGATCACACTGCGCAGTCGGTCGAGCCTTTGCGAAAGGCCAAGGCCCGCTTTCATCCGGCATCCGAGCGGGTGGAGGGCGCGCAAGTCACAAGTAAATCGGTTGCGATCGAGGGCCCGAAGGTTAAAGCGCCGAAATCAGCGGCTGCTTTGGGCAAGTCGTCAGCTGTGCGCATCGCTGCTCAACCGGTGGCGCCAACAAAGTCGGTTGCTGCGCCGCCCATTACCACGTTCGATCGAAAGAAGGCGCGCAAGATCAGGTCGGGCAGCATCGAAATTGAAGCGCGGATCGATTTGCACGGCATGCGCCAGGGCGAAGCGCACAACGCGCTTTCTGCCTTCATCCACCGCGCACAGGGCCGCGGTCAGCGATGGGTGCTCATCATCACTGGGAAGGGCAAGGTGAGCGATCGGGACGACGATGCGCCGTTCGATATGAATCAGCCGCGTGAGCGTGGCGTCTTGAAACGTAATGTGCCGCGCTGGCTGGATGAGC